>CAVGBO010000012.1:0-9627 GCA_963627465.1 Phocaeicola dorei | reverse complement strand
GAAACACCTGCACAGATAATGGCCAGCACGCCAAGACGCAATCCCAAGGTTGTCAGCACCGGACGGAGCAAATCTTTGCTGACGTGGAGCTGATAGCCCATCACCAACAGAATCAGGGCGGAGGTGGGTGCGGTAATGAAGCTGAGCAGGGAGGAAACAATGACGCCGATGTCGGTTCCGTCCATGGCACGGTATACGCCTAACGCACCCAGCAGAATGCCTGCCAGCATACCGATGCACGCTTTGTTGGCGACCATGTTGTGGATAATGAACTTCGGGGTGATCTTCTGCCCTCCTGCCGCCTTCAGGGCAGTGAGAAAAACGGTGTAGGCAAACAACGTCTGCCCAATATCCACCATGGCGTAGGTCTTTGTTTGATCCGCTCCGCAAAGCAGGGCAAACAGAGCATACCCCAGCATGCCGCCTTCTGCGCCGGTTAACAGCAGGGGCATGAAACGCTCATAGGGCTTCACCAATTTGCGCAGTCCATAGCCTGCTGCTAGAGCAATGCCGTATCCGATGAATACGAGCACAAGAACGAGCAGAATCCGTGTGCCGTACTCGGCGGTGAAGAATGCCTGAAAAAGCACCACGGGCAGCAGAATATCGCTGATGATTTTCTTCAGCCCCGCATGCTGCTCATCATTCAAGATGCCCTTCACGGCGCATACCCGTCCCAGCACAATCATTACCAGCACTGGGAGAACCTTGGCTAGAATTTGTGCAATCATTATGTTACTCCTTTGCCGAACAAAGAGAGAGGCTGCAAAACCCAACAAGTCTTGCAGCCTCCTTATCGTTCCTTGCGATTATTCCTTGGTGTGGATGGCATCCGTGTAGAACTCGAATGCTTCCTTGTCCGTCGCCTTGTGGTGGACGATCATGCGGATAGCCTTTGCCATCTCCACGGGATGGGTGCTCTGGAAAATGTTCCGACCCATATCCAAGCCGCGGGCACCGCCCTGAATGGAGCGGTAAGCCAGCGTCAGGGCTTCATCCTCAGGCAGCTTCTTGCCGCCGGCCACAACGATGGGCACAGGGCAGGCCGCAACGATTTCCTCAAACTTGTCGCAGTAATAGGTCTTCACCAGCTGTACGCCCATTTCGGCAACGATTCGGGTGGCCAGCTTGAAGAACCGATCCGTCCGCTCCATATCCTTGCCCACGGCTACCACGCCCAGGGTAGGAATGCTGTAGCGCATACCGGCATTGATGCACCGACTCAGGTTGTCGATGGAGGACAGCTGTCCGTCAGCACCGATGAAGGTCTGCACAGCCATGCAGTCCGCATTCATGCGGATGGCATCTTCAATATCCACAGCCAGCACTTCGTGGCTCAGGTCGTCATTCAGCATGGAAGAACCGCTGGTGACCCGCAGGGCAATGCCCTTCTTATAGGTGGGGGATACGCAGGTGCGAATGGCGCCCCGGGTGCCCATGAACACGTCGATCTGCTCCTGCAGCTTGGGAATCACCAGATCCAGCCGCTCAAGGCCGGCCGTGGAGCCCATGAAGTAGCCGTGGTCAAAGGCAAACATGACCGTGTTGCCGCTGACCGGGTCAAAAATGTTGGAAAGATGGCGCTTCATGCCCCAATCCAGATTGTTGGCACCCTTAACATGGAAGCTGCCTTGGTTACCGAAGGGAGTGTCCGTATGATAATCCTTAGCGACTTTAAGCCCGTCCTTATCAGCCATGGGAATCAATCTCCTTTCAATCGTACAGTATGCATTGCATAAGAGGCAAAGAATGCGTCATGCCGCAGTCCTCACCACAAAGGGAGGAGCCCCGAAGGGTTCCTCCTTGAAGGGAGTGGAAGATTAGAAGTTGTAGTCAGCCACGTTCTCAGCCGTGAACACCAGACGTTCGGGCAGCAGCACGACACCGTTGTTGCTTTCGGCAGTTTCCTGACCTTCAACCAGGTCGGAGTTGGCCAGCACGGTCACAGTGCCGATGCCGGGAACTTCGATTTCATCGCCCACATGCACGGTGTTGCCGGCGGAGATGTAAGCGGCCAGATAGCAGCCCAGAGCGCCCTGAACGCCGCAGTCCCACAGACCCCAACGGGTGCAGATGCCATTTTCCAGATAGGTGGTCATGCCGGAAGGCGTGCAGAAACCGGTGATGGTAACGTCCTTAGCGGTCAGACCCTTGTTCTGAGCAGCGCCGCACTGTCCGGGCAGAGCAGTGGAGTCGTTGCAGATGATCAGGTCGATGTCGGGATAGGCTTCGAAGATGGATTCGCCCACGCTCACAGACTGAGCAGGATCCTGATTGGAGTAGTAGGGATCGTGTACGGCCACCCAGTTCGGATACTTTTCCTTGATGTACTCGGCACCAGCCACGTACCAGGAGTTCTGGTCAGCCACGGAGGGGTTGGAGAAGTGCCACACGTACTTCACTTCGCCGTTCACGTCAACGCCGCGTTCTTCCAGAGAAGTCACGGCCATGTCCACCAGCATCGGTCCCAGGATGCTTGCAGTGCCCTGAGAAACCATCAATGCACGGGCGTTAGGAGAAACGTCGGAGTCCCAGGTGCTGACGTAGATGCCGGCTTCCTGTGCTTCCTGCAGCTTTTCGTCCAGGGCGGTAGCGTCCACGGAAGAGATGCAGATGGCGTCAACGCCCTTGTCGATGGCCTGCTGGATCAGTTCCAGCTGGGTGGTCACGGATGCTTCGGGAGCGCCGATGTAGTCAACGGTCAGACCCCACTCGGCAGCGTACTTCTGTGCGCCGTCATTGGCAGCCTCGAAGAAAGAGTTGCCGGAAACCTTGGGGATGAAGGCAACGGTCATGCCGTCTACCGCACTCTTGCCCTCAGCAAAGGCGGCGGAGCATAGCGTCAGTGCCATGCACAGTGCAAGGATCATGGACAGGATCTTTTTCATGAGTGGATTCCTCCTTTTTTATTTATCTCAAGAGATGCGCGTCTGCATCTCCCGAAATGCAAGAAAGTCATTTCTTGAACCTGCGGAACAGACTGGACAGCATATGCTGTCCGGCGATTTCACGCCCCACCACCACCAGCACCAGAATGATGCCGATGGGCAAGTCCAGGTTCTGGGTGCTGACCCCGAAGCACAGGGGCAGACCGTAGCGCAGGAAGCAGATAATGAGGGAAGCAAGCACCGTGCCAAGGATACTTCCCTTGCCGCCGGTGTTCAGCGTGCCGCCCAGCACCACGGCGGTGATGATAGCCAGCGTGTAGCCGGAGCCTAGGTCATACTTGGCGGAGTTTACATTGGAGGTGACCAGCACACCGGCCAGCCCGGCACTAAGGGCGGAAAGCACGTAGGTGCTCATGATGGTTGCCCGGGTGTTAATGCCGGAGTACTCGGAAGCCTGCTGGTTCACACCGATGAGGAACAGCCGCTCGCCGTACTTGGTGCGGTGGAGAATCCATGCGCACAGGAGAATCAGCACCACGTAGATGATGATCTGCGTAGGGATGCCGAACACATCGCCTTTGCCTAGGAAGCGGAAGGAAATGTAGTCCCCAGCTTCGTTCTTCCCCGGGAAGCCGCTAATGCCCTGATAGGCAGGGGTGGCAGACATGCCGGAAATCATCAGGGCAATGCCTGAGTAGAGGAAGCTTCCGCCCAGGGTCACCACCATGGGCTGCACCCCGCAGAAGGCCACAAAGAAGCCGGACAGGGCACCGCACAGGGCAGCGGCCACAAGGGCGATGGCAACGGATAGCCAGATGTTCAGCCCGGCATCGCTCCACAGCACGCCGATGATGATACTGGTCAGGCCGATGATGGAAGGTGCCTGAATATCAATGCCTCCCGTAATCATCACCATGGTAACAAACAGGGAAATGATGCATACGCTGATGTAGTTGACGATGCTGTTCATAATGGACTTGGTGCGGAGAAACTTGGGGTTCGCTGCACCGAAGACCACAAACTCCAGCACCAGGAACACCACCAGGAACACTTCCCAATGCTTGAATACCTTCTTCAGCATGTTCTTCATGCCTTTGCGCCTCCTTCCGGCATAGGTTCGGCCGTTCTGGAAAGAAGGCGCTTTCTTCTGGTGGTTTCGATGGAACGACGCTGTGCCAGGGCATCCACCACAACGATGACAATCAGCATCACACCAGTAATGGTGTTGTTGTAGGTGGAAGGCAGGCCAATGAATACCAGCAACCGGCTGATGGAGGACATGATCACGGCACCGATGGCCGCACCTACCATGTTGCCCATGCCGCCGGAAAGGGAGATGCCGCCCAGCACGCAGGCTGCAATGGCGGTCATTTCGTAACCGTTGCCGGCCACCGTCATCACCTGACCATACTTGGAGGCGAAGACGAAGCCGCCCATGCCGGCGAACAGCCCGCACAGCACGTAGGCCAGCACTTTCGTGCCGAACACGGAAATGCCCACCAGATTGGCACCGCCGGCGTTATCCCCTACGGCGATAAAGTACTTGCCCTTCCTTGTCTTGGTCAGTACAATGTGCGCCGCAGCGACTAATACCAGAGCGATGGCGTAATACACGGAGATGCCGGCGAAGACCGTCATGCTGTTCAGCCCGGCAAAAATGCCGCCGAAGTTTTCCACCGTCCGTCCGTCGGACATGAGGTAAATCAAGCCCCGGATCACGCTGTTGGTACCTAGGGTGAAGATCAGGGACGGAACGCCGAAGTAGGCCACGCCCAGTCCGTTTACCAGACCAATGACCGCACCGGTCAGCAGCACCATAGCCAGCATTTTCGGAATGCTGCCGCCCTGCTGGGCAATCAGACCGGTCATGCCGGCGGTTAAACCCAGGGTAGCACCGATGGATACGTCGATTTCCCCGGTCATGATCACGAAGGCAATGCCTACCGCCAGCAGGGTATACATGGTCGCCGTGTTAAAGCAGTTGATGATGTTGGTATAGTCCAGGAAGCTGGGGGCGATGATGCCTGTAATGACAAACAGGGCAATCAGGAAAATCAGGCTGGACATCCAGCGAGCCTTCAGCAGATTTTTCATTCCCCGGACACCTTCCTTTCGTGGGCAATACCAAAGGCGGCGCTGGTCAGGGTATCCTGGGTGATTTCCTCCCGGCTGAACTCGCCGTTAATGCGCCCCTGGAATACCGTAATGGCACGGTCGGCCAGCTCCACAACCTCTTCCATATCGGAAGATACCATCAGCACGGCCACCCCTGCTTCCTTCAATTGGCGGATGATGTTGTACACATCCCCACGGGCAGCGGCGTCAATGCCGCGAGTAGGCTCATCCAGAATAACCACCTTGGGGTGGGTGGACAGAGCCCGGGCAATAACCACCTTCTGCTGATTGCCGCCGGAAAGGCTGCCGATCAGGTCGTCCAGAGAAACGATTTTCGTCCGGAACTCCTTGGCGTACTTGTCGGCAATCTCCCGCTGCTTCCGGTTGTTCATGTTCACCTTGCCCACCTCTTCATCATTCAGCAGGGCGGAGGTGGTATTGGAGGAAATGGAGCGAATCTTGAAGATGCCGTGATAGTGCCGATCCTCCGGCACGAAGTTAATGCCGGCACGGAGAATCTGCTTGGTGGACAGGCCGGTAATGTCCTTTCCGTCCAGCAGCACCTGTCCCCCAAGGGTCTTGTCCCTGCCGAAGATGGTGCTGATCAGCTCCGTCCGTCCTGCGCCCACTACGCCGGCAATGCCGAGGATTTCCCCGGGATACAGGTTAAAGGTGCAGTGGGCAAAGCCGTAGCCGCTGAAGTCCTTCACTTCCAGCACTGGCTTCAGGTGACGATAGTCAACGGGTGCGCAGTGCTCCTCTTTGGTGCAGGTCTCTTCCGTGCCATTGGGAAGGAGCCCTCGAATCAGCATTTCCTTGGTGAAGTCTTTCACCGCTCCTTCCAAGGTGATCACGCCGTCTCGCATAATGGCTACCTTGGTGGCAATTTCAAAGACTTCCGTCAGCCGGTGGGTAATGTAGATGATGGCAATGCCTTTTTTCTTCAGGTCTTCCACTGTTTTGAACAGTGCCTGCACTTCGTTGAAGGTCAGGGAACTGGTAGGCTCGTCCAGGATCAGGATCCGGGCGTTCCGCATCATGCCTCGGAGCAACTCTACCATTTGCTGTTCTGCAATGGAAAGGGTATTGGCCTTCCGCTGCAGGTTCAGGGTGAAGTTCAGCTCCGCCATGCAGTCAACCAGCCGCTTCTTCAGGTCGGCTTCCCGCTCGTTAAAGCCCATAAGGATGTTTTCCAGCACCGTCATGTTGGGGAAGAGCATGGGTTCCTGGGGCACCAGATAAATGCCGTGCGCCAGGGAGGCGGAAGCCTTGCCCAGCTTCACGCTTTGGCCGTCCAGCAGAATTTCCCCTTCATCACAGGTGTAAATGCCCATGATGATTTTCATCAGGGTGGACTTGCCTGCGCCGTTGCCGCCGATGAGGGCTACAACCTCCCCTGCGTCTACGCTAAGGTCAATCCCTTTCAGTACCACGTTCTGCCCGAAAGCCTTTCGAATGCCCTTGACCTGAAGTCTCGGGGCTGTCGCCGTTTTCATGGTCATAACTTCCAGCTCCTGTACTTGCTGTTACAAATGTTCTGTTGCTGCACATTTCACTGATGTCATTATAGAGCACATTGTGCACACTGTCAACACTTTTTTCACCTTTTTTGGATTTCACTCATTTATGCTTGTCAAATTCGTGATATTTTTCTAAAGGAATTGACATCTATCGGATTCGGTGCTATATTATTGGCGTAAACATTTGTTTATTATCAAAATAATTGTTTTATCGGTTAAGCGGAGGCTTTATGAACGGAACGGCACAATATGAAGAAACGCTGATGGTCAAGGCGTCCTGGTATTATTATTTCGAAAACATGACCCAGCAGGCCATTGCGGACAGGCTTGGCATCAGCCGGATGCGGGTGATTAAGCTGCTGGACGCAGCCCGGCAGAGCGGCGTGATCCAGTTCCACCTGCGGTCGGACAGCATCGGCATGATGGAAAGCAGCCGGGCACTGATGGAACGTTACCACTTAAAGGATGTTTTTATTATCCCTGAGGCGGAGCAGGAAAGCCAGACCAACGAATCCATTGCCCGGGCAGGTGCCATGTACATTAGCGACCGGCTGGGAGACAATGCCTGCATCAATGTGGGCTATGGGGATACCTTGGGGCGGACGCTGAATCATCTGGCTACCATGGTGCAGACCCCGGTGACCTGTGTGTCCCTGACCGGCGGCGTTTCCTGCTACCTGCCTAATGGCCGCAGCAATGTGTTCAACGCAAGACTGTGCCTGATCCCTGCACCCATCCTTGCTTCTTCCCCGGAAATGGCGGCGGCCATGCGGGCGGAGGCTTCCGTCAGTGAGGTGATCCGCACGGCGGCACTGTCTTCCTTCACCTTGGTAGGCATTGGTGCTATGCACGACACCGCCACGGTGGTTCGCACAGGCCTGATGACCCAGAACGAAATGTTCCGGCTTCGTATGGCTGGCAGCGTAGGGGACGTGCTGTGCCACTTCCTGGACAAGGACGGACACTTGGTACCCAGCGACATTGAAGATCGACTGATTTCCACGCCCTTGGAGCAGCTCCACACCATGAGTAACGTGGTGGGATTGGCGGCAGGCAGGCATAAGGCGGAAGCCATTCGCGCCGTGCTGCGGGGGGGATACTTGGACGTGCTCATTACGGATGAACCAACGGCAGCTTTGCTTCTGAAGGACAACTGATTGTCCTTAAACATTTGTATAGCAAAAAACGAAGAAAGGATGGTTGCAATGGCAAAAACCCTCATGGCCGTGGATGCGGGTACAGGCAGCGTTCGGGCTGTTCTGTTCGGCTTGGACGGTCAACAGCTGGGCTGTGTCCAGCAGGAATGGACCCACAAGGAGGATCCCCGGTATCCCGGCAGCATGGACTTTGACTGGGTGCACAACTGGGATCTTGCCCGGCAGTGCATTCGGGGCGTCATTGAACAGACGGGGGTAGATCCCGAGGACATTGCGGCGGTATCCACCACCTGCATGCGGGAAGGCATTGTGCTCTACGACAAGGATGGACAGGAGATTTGGGCCTGTGCCAACGTAGATGCCCGCAGCGACCGGGAAGTGGCGGAGCTGGTGCACATGGATCCGGAGCTGGAGAAACGCTTCTACAAGGAGTCCGGCCAGACCTATGCCCTGGGTGCACTGCCCAGGCTCCTTTGGGTGAAGAACAACATGCCGGACGTGTATGAGAAGATGGCCGTCTGCACCATGTTCAACGACTGGCTGATTTACAAGATGACCGGGGTCTTCTCCTCAGAGCCGTCCAACGCCTGCACCACGGGCATCTTCAACCTGGAGGAACGGAACTGGGATGATCAGATTGCCGCTTCCATCGGGCTGAAAACCGGCATTTTCCCGAAGATGACGGAATGCGGCACGGTGATTGCCAAGGTGACGGAGCATGGCGCAGCGGATACAGGCCTGGCGGCAGGCACGCCCGTGGTGGCTGGCGGCGGCGATGCCCAGCTGGGCTGCGTAGGCGTGGGGGTAGTGGATCCCCATCAGGCGGCCATCTTCGGCGGCAGCTTCTGGCAGTATGAGTACAATACGGACGAAGCCAAAACGGATGACCAGTGCCGGGTTCGTGTGAATTGTCACAGCGTGCCGGGCATTTGGCAGTATGAAGCCCTGGCCTTTAAGCCGGGCATGGTGATGCGCTGGTACCGGGATGCTTTCTGTCAGGGGGAAAAGGAACTGGCCAAGGCCACCGGCCGGGATGCCTATGACCTGATGAATGAAAAGGCGAAGGATATTCCTGTAGGTTGCTACGGCATGATGTGCGCCTTCTCCGATGTGATGAATTACATTGCCTGGCGGCATGCCAGCCCCATGTTCATCAATTTCGATTTCGACCCGGAGAAGTTCAACCGCTACACCTTCTACCGTGCCATTATGGAGAACACTGCTATGGTGACCTATGGGCACATGCAGCTGGTGCGGGAGTCTACCGGGAACATTCCCAAGGAGGTTGTCTTCGCAGGGGGTGCATCCAAGAGCGACTTGTGGTGTCAGATCCTTTGCGACGTGCTGGGCATTCCGGTGAATGTGCCCAGCGTGCGGGAGGCTACGGCCTTAGGTGCAGCCATCATGGCGGGCCACGGGGTGGGACTGTTCCCGGACATCTCCAAGGCGGCCAGAGAACTGGTGCACTTTGAAAAGCGGTATGAGCCGGACATGGAGCATCATGCCCAGTATATGAAGCTGTATGAAACCTGGCGGAAGATGTACGCCCGGGAGCTTCAGCTTGCAGATGATCGGATTACCCGCCACATGTGGGCAGCACCCGGTGTTTAAGCCATAGCATGAATGAAAGGAGCATTCGAACGTGTATATCGTGAACGAAGAAGACAAGGAGTATCGCTTTGGTGACAGCGGCCCTAAGTACCTGATGAAGGGTCCTCGGATGAACTTCGCCCTGGTGCAGTTTCAGGCCGGGCAGGATTTCAAGGCTCATTATCACAACGTGATGGAAGAAAACTTCTACATCCTGGAGGGGGAAGTGGACATCGTGGTGGACGGTGTGGTGAACCATCTCCGTGCCGGTCAGATGATTCACATTGAGCCCGGTGAGATTCACTATGTGATCAATAATACCAACGCCCCCATGAAGATGATTTCCACCCTCGCCCC
>CAVGBO010000011.1:0-18363 GCA_963627465.1 Phocaeicola dorei | reverse complement strand
CGAACATATCATGCCTCGCTCCGGGTTAAATTTCCACACAGGGATGCGAAAAAAATTATACCGTATTTCATAGCCCTATGCAAGACAACAAAAATCCCCGCATGGTCAAAACAGGGCAGTCAGCGGAATGTAAGCAATGGGCAGGAAGATCGCCGGCAGCAGATTACCCACAGCAATATGCTTATCATAAATCATGTTCAGCCCAATGCCGATGATCAGCAGTCCACCTACCGCGCTCATTTCATTGATAATGGCATCCGTCAGCAGAGGTGCCAGCCAAGTGGACATGATGGCAATGGCGCCCTGATAAATGAACACGGCCACCGCTGACAGTGCAACGCCAATGCCCAGGGAACTGGACAGGAAAACTGCAATCACCCCGTCCAGCAAAGCCTTGGCGATCAAAGTGCTGTTATCGCCCCGCAGGCCGCTGTCCAATGCCCCGACAATAGCCATTGCGCCCACGCAAAACACCAGCGAAGCAGTAACAAAGGCGTTGGCAATGCCACCGCTGCCGGACAGTTTCTTCTCCGCAAAGTTCCCCAGCCGTTCCATCTGCCGCTCAATGTTGATGGCACAGCCAATCAAGCCACCCACTGCGATGCAAACAATCACGCATAGCGTATTTGCCGTTTTCACAGCACCTTGAATGCCAATCAGAATGATGCAAAGCCCCATGCCCTGCATCATGCACTCCCGCATCCGTGCAGGAATCCCCTTGCTAAGGAGGGTTCCGATCACCGTGCCAAGCAGAATTGCCCCTGCATTGATCAGCGTACCAAGCATTGTCCACGCCTCTTTTGCGAAAGTCTAACAGAAAAAGCGCCCATCATCCGCAAAGGAAAACGGGCGCTTTCAAGTCCAGGGAATTAGTTTGCAGCGGTCTCCACGGGATACACAGAAACCTTCTTCTTGTCACGGCCCAGGCGCTCGAAACGCACAACACCGTCAACCAGAGCGAAGAGGGTATCATCCTTGCCCTTGCCAACATTCAGGCCGGGATGGATGTGGGTACCACGCTGACGCACGAGGATGTTGCCAGCCAGAGAGAACTGACCATCGGCACGCTTCGGTCCCAGACGCTTGGATTCGCTGTCGCGGCCATTGCGGGTGGAGCCCATGCCTTTCTTGTGAGCAAATTGCTGCAAATTAAGCTTAATCATTGCATTTTCCTCCTATCTGATATGCAATCCGTAGGTTTTGAGGAAACTGTTCCGCCAAATCTTTTAATCCCTGTTCCAGTGCACCCATCAGCACTTGCGCGTCATGCTGCTGCATGTCCGTCATCTGCTTCGGAAGCCTGAAAGCAAGGATTCCTTCATCATTGGCCACAATGTCACTGACGATCCCGCACACAGCCTCCAGGCTGTTAATGCAGGTAGCCCCCAGCACAGAGACCGCTGCGCAGACAATATCGCTGCCTGCCTCGGCGTATCCCGAGTGACCTTTGGCGGAGTAGCCGGTAAACCGACCATCGGTATCCCGGCTAAACAAGGCACGGATCATTATGCGTTAATCGCAGTGATCTCAACCTTGGTGTAGGGCTGGCGATGACCGGCACGGCGATGATAGTTCTTCTTGCTCTTGTACTTGTAGATGATGATCTTCTCACCCTTTACCTGAGCAAGCACCTTGCCCTCCACCTTTGCGCCTGCGACAACGGGGTTGCCAATCTTCACGGCATCCTCGCCACCAACCATCAGCACATCGAAGGAAACAGCAGAGTCAACATCCTGATCGATCTTTTCGATGTAGATCACATCACCCTGGGAAACCCGGTATTGCTTGCCACCCGTTGCAATGATCGCATACATGGTGCACAGCACCTCCTGATACATACTCGCCGGGACATGAGGTTGTACCGAAGTACATTTTTGCATACCTCTCCCGAGCGGCTTACCGAAGAAGAATACCATACAAATCCTTGTGTGTCAAGGCTTTCAGCAGGGTTTCTTGCAAAAAATGCAGTGAAATTTACCCTTGCACGCCGAAGAACGTCTCCACCCGGCGTTCGTCTGTTGCATGAAGACCCCGCCAACCCAGTGCAACGGCTGCTTCCACATTCCGAAGGGTATCATCCAAGAATAACGTACGTTCCGGGATGCTTCCCATTCGCTGCTCCACCAGATGATAAATCGCAGGGTCAGGTTTGCAAACCTTCTCCACGCCGGAAATCACCATGTCGTCAAAGAGTTTGAAGAAAGGATGCGCCGCTGCAGATTGATAGAAGAAGTCTCCGCCATAGTTGGAAAGGACACAGGTCTTCTTCCCATGCTGCTTGCAGGCATGAAGTGCTGCGACGCCTGACGGAATCGCAGGTAGTCTCGTCGGCCAATCGTAAATTGCCTGATGAATCACGGGAGCAATGGCAGCGTCCTCCCCTACCATTTCACGTTCAATCTGCTCCAGGGGCTTCTTGCCCAAATCGATTTCCGGCCAAAGGGGAGATGTATAAGCACGTTCTACCGCAATACGCTGCTTTTCCTGATCCTCTGGAAAAAGCATGGCCGCCAGCTCCGGTGGATTCCACCGCAGCAGCACATTGCCCACATCGAAAACAACAGTATCAATTTCATCCCATGGCATGGTTTCCGGCCACATGTTCATTCAACATACCTCCTGTGGAATATGGCAACATGATACGATAATGTTTCGGAAAAATCAAGAGCGGTGTTCAGCGAAACACATGAAGCACAACGAAAAAGAAAGTAAAGTAAAAGACCGCCCTTTCCACCCACACAGGAGAAAAGGGCGATCACTTTACATCAAATTACTTGTTGTAGTTCACAACCAGAGAGAAGTCAGGAGCCTTCAAGGATGCACCGCCAATCAGGCCGCCGTCGATTTCAGGCTGAGCCATGAGTCCCTTCACGTTCTTGGGATTCATGCTTCCGCCGTACTGAATGCGAACCTTGTCTGCCACATCCTGACCATACTTGCGTGCCAGTGCCTTGCGGATCACGCCGATGGTTTCATTGGCCTGCTCATCCGTAGCAGTCAGGCCAGTGCCGATGGCCCACACAGGCTCATAAGCAACCACCACATCAGCTACTTCTTCCTTGGTAAGGCCGGTGAGTGCGATCAGAGTCTGATACTCTACCAGAGCGTCCGTGTAGCCAGCTTCCCGGTCAGCCTTCATTTCGCCAACGCACAGGATCACCTTCAGCCCAGCCTTCACAGCAGCAAGCACCCGCTGATTCACCGTGGCATCCGTTTCGCCAAAGTACTGACGGCGTTCGCTGTGGCCGATGATGACATACTCCACGCCGGAAGCCTTCAGCATATCAGCGCTCAGCTCACCGGTATAAGCGCCGGATTCTTTCCAGTGCACGTTCTGAGCACCCAGATGGATGTTGCTTCCCTTCACTGCTTCGCTTACAGCGGCGAAGTCCACAGCAGGAACGCATACCACCACGTCGCAGTCAGCATCAGCCACCAGGGGCTTCAGCTCCGTCACCAGTGCTGCAGCCTCCGCAGGGGTCTTGTTCATTTTCCAGTTGCCAGCAATAATTGCCTTACGCATTATTTTCACCTCATGTACATCAATTAACAAATTCATCGGCAAACGTCCCCACGGTGAAATCACCGCAGGGACGAAAGCTGTATCGAATTATTTCTCGTCCAGGCAGGCAACGCCGGGCAGGGTCTTGCCTTCCAGGAATTCCAGAGATGCGCCGCCGCCGGTGGACACGTGGGTCACCTTGTCAGCAAAGCCCATCTGCTCAATAGCTGCGGTGCTGTCGCCGCCACCGATGATGGTCACGCCCTTGCACTCTGCCATGGCTTTAGCGATGGCACGGGTACCAACGGCGAAGTTGTCAAACTCGAACACGCCCATGGGGCCATTCCAAACCACGGTGCCTGCATTCACCACTTCATTGGCGAAGATCACCTGGGTCTTGGGGCCAATGTCCATGCCCTCAAAGTTGTCGGGGATCTCCTTGGAATGCACGGTAATGCGCATGCAGTCGTTGGAGAAGCTGTCGCCGGCTTCGTTATCCACAGGCAGTAGGAACTTCACGCCGCGTGCCTTGGCCTTTTCCATCAGTTCCTTGGCCAGCTCCACCTTGTCAGCTTCCAGCAGGGACTTGCCCACATGGCCGCCCAGAGCCACCTGGAAGGTGTAGCTCATGCCGCCGCCGATGATCAGGGTGTCTACCTTTTCCAGCAGGTTGTTGATGACGCCGATCTTGTCAGACACCTTGGCGCCGCCCAGCACAGCCACAAAGGGACGAGCCGGATCTTCCAGTGCCTTGCCCATGACGGACAGTTCCTTGCCGATCAGGTAACCTGCCACGCAGGGAGACAGGAACTTGGTCACGCCCTCGGTAGAGCAGTGAGCACGGTGGCAGGAGCCGAAAGCGTCATCCACATAGCAATCAGCCAGAGAAGCCAGCTCCTTGGAGAAGCTCTCTTCATTCTTGGTTTCTTCCTTGCGGAACCGGGTGTTCTGCAGCAGAACAACATCCCCGTCCTTCATAGCGGCAACAGCGGCCTTGGCCTTTTCGCCTACCACGTTGTCGTCATCAGCAAAGACCACGTCCTTGCCCAGCAGCTCAGACAAACGCTGTGCCACAGGAGCCAGAGAGAACTTTGCTTCCGGTCCGTTCTTCGGCTTGCCCATATGGCTGCACAGAATCACCTTGCCGCCATCGGCAATCAGCTTCTTGATCGTAGGCAGGGCAGCTACAATACGCTTATCGCTGGTAATCTTGCCATCCACCATAGGAACGTTGAAATCGCAGCGAACGAGAACTTTCTTACCGGCAACCTGGATGTCGTCGATCGTCTTCTTGGCCATGATACACACACTCCCTCAATATGTTACAATGGTTCGGTAATCTATTGCAAATGCCTTTTACAAGGCATGCAACTCAACTTTCCGCACTTGGGTGCAGTCGTCCTTATCATCATACCACACAACGCAAGCATTGGCAAGGGTTTTCCCATTACATTGATATTTTTTAGGCAAACTTGTTTGTTCGGCGCTTTCGTGCCCATCATTCAAGCCACGCTTCCCTGAAAATCCCCTCTGCCGTGCTGTATTAAACGGTAACGACTTCAATGCCGTCCATGGCTTCCTGAATCAGTGCTTCGCTATCCAGCCGTTCCTCGCCCCACAGGATCTTTTCCATTTTGGGATGGGTTGCCGGATGGCGAGGAGTGAACACGGTGCAGCAATCCTCATAGGGCAAGGAAGAAGTCTCGAAGGTACCGATTTTGTTGGCAATGTCAATAATTTCAGACTTGTCAAAGCCGATCAGCGGACGGAAAACCGGCATGGACACAACGCTGTCCGTTGTTCCCAGTGCCTGCATGGTTTGGCTGGCCACCTGACCGATGCTTTCGCCGGTAATCAGCGCCTGGCAATCTTCCTGCTGTGCCACCCGCTCAGCAATGCGCATCATATACCGGCGCATGATCAGCGTGGTGTATTCATCAGGGCACTTATCATGGATTTCCATCTGAATATGGGTAAAGGGTACGATGTGCACCCGAATGCCGCAGCAGCTTTCACTGAGGATTTTCGCCAGGGTCAGCACCTTTTCCTTAGCACGGTCGCTGGTATAGGGATAGGAATGGAAATGCACTGCGTTGATCTGCACGCCCCGCTTGGCGATCATCCAACCGGCCACAGGGCTGTCAATGCCGCCGGAAAGCAGCAGGGTCGCCCGGCCATTCGTGCCCACAGGCATGCCGCCAACAGCCATCACCACCCGAACATACAGGTAGCACATTTCCCGAATTTCCACATTCAGCATGTGCTGAGGATTCTTCATGACCACCTTCAGATCAGGTCTGGCATCCAGGATTCGTCCGCCCAGCTCCATATTGATTTCCGGGGAGCTCATGGGATACTTCTTATCGCTGCGCCGGGCGTCCACCTTGAAAGTGCCATTCAATCCCTCCATCATCTTGACTGCCTGGGCAGCAATGGCATCAAAGTCATCCTTGGGCATTTCAATGGCAGGGCACACGCTGTGGACGCCAAACACCTTCGTGACCCGGCGGATGCACTCTTCCTCATCCGTAAAGTCGCTGACAAAAATGCGGCCGTCATGGAGCCATACCTGTCCGCCAACATCCTTCACCGCATGGCGGACACGCTTCACCAATTCCCGCAGAAAATAAGGGCGATTCAGTCCCTTCAAGAAGATCTCACCAAAGCGAACCAGCAGCAATTCCCGCATTGTTTCCGTTTCTCCTATCGTCTCGTATACTTGGACAGCAGATCATAATGTGCCTTCACCCGGGCAATGACATAATCGATTTGCTCCTCGGTGTTCTCTGCGCACAGGCTGAACCGAAGTGCACAGTCTGCCATGGCATTGGTAAGCCCCATGGCCGTCAGTACGGAGGACACCTTCTGCTTATGGCTGGAGCAGGCCGAACCGGCACTGACATAAATGCCATCGCCTTCCAGAGCAAACAGCATGGTTTGGCTTCTTACCGGGGGCAGGCTGACATTCAAAATATGGGGTGCAGCAGCAGAGTCATCAAGTTCAGGGCCGTTCAGCACAGCCTGAGGAACAGCCTTCATCAGACCATCGTACAGCCACCGCTTCAGTGCTGCCATTTTCGCCGGTGCATCTGCCGGATAGATGGATACCGCCTCGCCCATGCCCAAGATACCCGGCATATTTTCCGTGCCGGAACGATAGCCGTCCTCCTGTCCGCCGCCGAAGATGACCGGGCTTACTTTATGCCCTTTGCGGACAATTAAGGCACCAACGCCTTTGCTAGCGTGAATCTTATGACCAGAAAAGGCGTAGGAATCCACGCCCAGCTTATTAAAGTCAAAGGGTACCCGCAGGAATCCCTGCACACCGTCCACGTGCACGGCAGCTTTGGGGCACAGTCGCTGCTTCAGCCGCATAATTTCCTCCACCGGCTGAATGGCACCTGTCTCGTTATTGACCTGCATGACGCAAATGAGGCGAACGTCTTCCCCCAGCATGGCTTCAAGCTTTGCCAGATCTGCCACGCCTCGATGATCCACCGGGATGTGTTCCACCACATAACCAAGCCGTTCCGCTTCCTGTGCGCAGTTCAGCACAGCAGGATGCTCCACGTTCAAAATCAGCACCCGTCCAAGCTGATGCAGACTGCGCAGATAACCGCAGATGGCGATATTGTCCGCCTCCGTGCCGCAGGAAGTGAAAATGAGCCGCTGCCCGGATGCGCCGGCCGCTTTCAGGCAGGTTTCTCTCGCCGCAGAAAGCTTCTTTTCCGCCTCCATAGCCGGGCGGTAAAGTGCCGAAGGATTGTACCATTCCTCCGTCAGTGCCTTGGTCATAACCTCCACCACAGCCGGTGCCGGCTTGGTGGTGGCACTGTTATCCAAATATACTTCCATCATTTGTCCTGCAACGCTCCGTGAGGCAGATACTGCTTGATATAGTCTACCATTTCTTCATTGGGCTCCATGATGATCAGCCGCTTATTGCCTTCCTTCTGGAAGTAGAAATAGTACAGCTCCGCTCCCCGATTCAAAAACCAGTTGCTGGTCTTGATGCCGTTCATGGATACATATCGCTTGAAGCTCTGGCTGTTCACCAGACCGAAAGCGTCCACATTGCGCACCTTCAAAGAGCCAAGATTCTTCCGCTTCTGATTATTGAACACCTGAGCGAAATCCAGATCCCCGTTGGTGAAGGTATACTCATACTCCGTCCGCAAACGATCCCGGAAAAGAAAAAGCACCACAGCCACTGCCGCAAACAGCAGCAATTCAATGAGGGTCATGACGCTGAAGCTCACAAAGATGACCTGCAGCAGCAGCAGCGCATACAAGCCTGAAAGAACCAGCACCGCCAGTGACAGATAATACAGCACCTCATTCGCCGTGCGCTGATGCTTGACCACAACCTGTTCCGTAAAGCGATCCATTGTTTTTCCCCCTCTATTACGTCTTCATTACATCACGGAGAAGCAAAGTGCCACGATAATGCCGATGAGTGCACCGGCGGCTACTTCAATGGGCTTATGGCCAACCAATTCCTTCAGGTTATCATCGGAAATCGGCTGTCCATCAATAAACACATTGCGGAGAATTTCATTGATGACCTGCCCCTGCTTGCCAGTCTCCCGGCGAACCCCGGTGGCATCATACATCACAATGGCCGCCAGGGTAAAGCATGTTGCGAAAATCGCACTGCCGAACCCCTCCGTCATGCCCACCATCAAGGCAAGGGCAACCACAAAAGAGGTATGGGAAGAAGGCATGCCCCCCGAGCCAACCAGCCGACGCCAGTTCCAGTGCTTTTCCACCAACGCATGAATGACTACTTTCAGTGCCTGCGCAATAAACCAGGACAATACGGCACAGAGCAGCACACGGTTGGTGAACATATCCAGTATGGAGTTCAACTCCACCACCTCATTTCACCTCTATTGTACCCTGTTTAGGGTGTTCTTCGCAAGTTCCTTGAAAAATTTCACATCTTGGTCAAATTGATCCGCCGCATCGCAAGCCAGACGGATATGTTCCGCTGCATCCTGTTTGGTGCCGGAAATACCCTTCAGAGCAACCCAGGTCATTTTCCCCTGCTGGGCATCCATGCCGGTTTGCTTGCCCATGACCTGTTCATCACCGATGACATCCAGCAAATCGTCCACCATTTGAAAGGCCATGCCCAGATGATATCCGTAGGCAATGCCTGCCTCTACGATTTCTTGCCCGGCACCAGAGAGAATCAGCCCAGCTTCCAAAGGAGCAATCAGCATATCCGCCGTTTTGTGGGCGTGAATGTAGGTCACTTTTTCTTCTGTAACCTGGCCGCCCTCTTGGGTCACGTCCATAACCTGACCTGCCACCATACCGGTGACCCCGGCACGGCGAGCAATGGCTTCCGCCGCACGCAGCCCTTGCATAGAACCGTCCTTGCAGGCTGTACGCAGCATCAGCTCCATAGCACCATGCAGCAGACCATCCCCTGCCAGAATGGCCATGCCCTCGCCGAACACCACGTGATTGGTGGGCTTGCCACGGCGAAGGTTGTCGTTGTCCATGGCCGGCAGGTCATCATGAATCAGGCTGTAGGTATGGATCATTTCCAGTGCGCAGGCATAAGGCGTAACGGACGAAAGATCCGTCCCCATGGCATCACACACGGCCAGCAGAAGCACGGGGCGAAGCCGCTTTCCGCCTGCCTCCAAGGAGTAGGCCATGGCTTCTTTCAGTCGCTCCGGCATATGCCCCAAGCCGGATAATTGCTGGGGCAAAGCCTGCTCCACCAGTGCCGCATATTCTCCGGCGGATTTCATGCTTCATCCTCCTCAATGGGCACTTCAACGTCTGCGCCGTCTTTTCCGGTGCGCAGCACGGTCAGCCGCTGCGTCGCATTTTGCAGCTCCTGCTCCAGCTGTGCGGCCATTTTCATGCCTTCTTCATAAGCACGGAGGGACTCCTCCAAGGGCATTTCACCCTTTTCCATGCCGGAAATAAGCTGTTCAAGGGCGTTCAGCTGATCTTCAAAAGAGGGTTTCTTCTTTGCTGCCATGGTTATAAATTCTCCTCAATTCGTTTCACATTGACACTGCCATCGTGGAACCGCAGGGTAAAGGGATGCTGATCGACTGCCCCCACGCTGGTAATTAGCTTGCCTGTTGCATCCATTGCCATGGCATAACCACGATTCATTACCCGTGCCGGATCCATCATGGTCAGGCTTGTTTTCGCCTGCTCCAGCCGCACCTGCTTGCGGTGCAGAACGCTGTCCACGGCATGATCCAGCCGAATCTTCTTCATGGCAATTTCAGGCGCATAGGACGTAATTTGATTTTCCAGCTCCTTTTGCAGCCTTTGCCGACAGCCTTCCAGTTGCTGCATAATGCGGTTGACTCGCTTTTCCGGTTGCTGCCCTTCCAGCCTTCTCGAAAGGTTCAGCAGTTGAATCCTCTTCCGCTGCACCGCATTCTCCGTTTGTTTCAGGAGCCGCTGCCTTTGCATGCGAAGGGCTTCCAGCATTTCACGACGATCCGGCACAGCCATTTCTGCTGCATTGGAAGGGGTGGAAGCACGGGCATCTGCCACAAAGTCGCTGATGGTAAAGTCCGTTTCATGGCCAACAGCGGAAATCACCGGAACAGGACAGGCCGCAATGGCTCTAGCGACCTTTTCTTCGTTGAAGGCCCAAAGATCCTCCATAGAGCCGCCGCCCCGACCGATAATCAGCACATCCACCTGGGGCAGTGTTCCTGCCTTGGCAATAGCCTTGGCAATCTCCTCCGCTGCGCCTTCTCCCTGCACCTTCACCGGCAGCAGCACCAATGGGACGCCAGGATCCCGCGCCGCAGACACACGGCGAATATCCTGAAGTACTGCTCCAGTCCGTGCGGTTACAATGGCGATCTTTCGCGGACGCAAGGGCAGAGGACGCTTTCGAGACTGATCAAACAATCCTTGCGCCGCAAGCTTGGCCTTCAATGCCTCGAACTGCTGAAACAGTGTGCCCTTGCCTTCCGGGCGCATGGCTTCCGCATACAGCTGATAGGTGCCTGCTTCCGGGTAAATGCTGACACTGCCCGTGGCGATCACCCGCATGCCGTCCTCCGGGCGGATGCTCATGTTCATGGCATTCTGCCGAAACATCACGCAAGCAATGCGACAGCGCTCATCCTTCAGAGTAAAGTACCAGTGCCCCGAAGAATGCCGCTTGAAGTTACTGATTTCCCCCCGAAGTCTGACATGCCGAAGGATACTGTCGTTGGCAAGAATGCCGCGGGCATATTCATTCAAGTCGCTGACTTCAAGTATCACGTCATCCATCAGCGCTCAAGCCTTTCCGCCGCTTCCAGCGTGTTTTCCATCAGCATAGCAATGGTCATGGGGCCAACGCCGCCGGGCACAGGGGTAATCCAGGAGGCGACTTCCTTGACTTCATCGAAAGCCACATCCCCGACCACCTTGCCATCAACCCGGTTGATGCCCACATCAACGACCACCGCCCCGGGCTTTACCATATCTGCGGTAACAAATCCCGGCTTGCCTACGGCAGCTACCAAAATATCGGCACGGCGTGTGTGTTCCTTCAGCTGCGCCGTACGGCTATGGCAGATCGTTACGGTGCAGTTCTGCTCCAGCAGCAACATGGCAACAGGCTTGCCCACAATATCACTGCGGCCGATGACCACGGCTTCTTTTCCGCTCAGATCCATGCCGGTGTGCTTCAGCATGGCCATAATCCCCTTGGGCGTGCAGGGAACCACTTGCTTTTGTCCGGTGAACAGCATGCCAGCGTTCACCACATGGAAGCCGTCTACATCTTTTTCCGGGCTAATCAGTGCCAGAGCTTTCTTTTCATCCAGGTGAGGCGGCAAGGGAAGCTGCACCAGGATACCGTGAATGGCATCATCTTCATTCATTTCCTCAATGGTTCTTTCCAGAGCTTCCTGGCTTGCATCTTTGCTCAAAATGATCGTACGGGAGCAAAAGCCGACCTTATCACAGGCGTTCTGCTTATTACGCACATAGATTTGGCTGGCAGGATCATCGCCTACCATGATAACACCCAAACGAACATCCTTGCCCTGCTTTTCCAATTCAGCTGCCCGTTTCGCGACCTTTTCCTTAATCTCTGCTGATAAAACCTTGCCGTCCAAAATCTGTGCTGCCATGCTACATCCCTCCGACCTGCTTTTTGCCGCTTCTCACAAGCGGCTATCGTTTCCGAGGTTGTCCTGTTTGGTTCGTCTGTATGCTTCTGCTCCGATCAGTGCCACGCCAACCGCATTATCGCCGCTGTACTCCGGCTTACCGAAGCAAACACGGAATTTGATGTCCTTCTTGTGAATGCGTTCCGTTACCAGCTGCCGGAACAGCCTGGAAGAAGCCACGCCGCCGGCAATCAGCACCTGATGAATATTCTCCGCTTTGCCCGCCTGAAGCACAAGACGTGCTACCGTGCGTGCCAGCAAATCATAGACTTCCATGGCAATGTTCTCACGGGACATGGTTCCCAGGGAAATCCACCGCTGCACCTGGGTTTCCGCCCCGGAAAGGTGACACCACAGCCCTGATGGATCCATGCTGGTGGGCAGCAGTGCCTGACTCTGCCCCTGCCGTGCCAGTGCTTCCAAATGAGGTCCCGCCGGAAAAGGCAGCCCCAATGCCACACCGGTACGATCTACCAGCTGCCCTGCATGCAAATCCAACGATCCGCCCAGCAGCTTCAGTTGTCCAGCCCCATAGCTGAGCACTTCAGTTGTGCCGCCAGACAGGTGCACCGCCAGCATAGGTGCCTGCGTATCCACGCCGCTGTCCACCATGGCGGCATAAATATGGCCACGCTGATGGCTACATGCAAAGCAAGGGACGCCAAGCACCGCAGCCAAACTGCGAGCTTGTGCATCCCCCACTTGAAACGCAGGCATATAGGAGCTTTCATCATCTCTTGGATACCGAGAGGCACATACAGCCGCCACGCTGTGACCTTTGATAGCCTCTGCCGCTTCCTGCACCCGCTCCGGCAGCTGCTTAGTGTGGATAAACACCATTTCGCTTTGCCGAAGACCTCGCTGTCCCTCCGGTACAGGCAGCAGCTTCCGGCTGGAAGCAATCACCTGACCAGACAAAGTCACCGCAGCAACAGAGGTAGTGTAGCAGCTGGTATCCAGTCCGATGACCACATCCTCCATCATGCCTGTGCCTCTTTATCCCGAAGGATCGTGCCGAGAACGCCGTTAATAAACCGGCTGCTGTTGTCCGGGTCGGAATACCGATTGGCCAGTTCCACAGCCTCATTGATGGCCACACTGCCGGGAACATCCTGCTTATAAAGGATCTCCCAGCAAGCCAGCCGCAGAATGGTCAAGTCCACCCGGGGCATGCGCTCCGTCGTCCAGCCACGGCTTGCGGCAGCAATCTTTTCATCCAGCTCATCCAGGTGTTCCATAACGCCGCCGAGCACTTCCTCGATGTAGCCCCGATCTCCCTTGTTGGGCTCATTCTGCCCAACAGGGTCAGCGTTGCCGGCAGTTTCCTCCCGCAGCTCATCGTAGATCATCTGAAGCGTCTCTTCGCCGCCCTCACCGCCGGAAATGTGTTCGAAAATCATCTGCATTGCCGCTGCCCGTGCAGTCGATCGTGCCATAAGTCAAGCGCTCCGTTCTTGTTTTATTCTTTGCAACGTACTTTTCAAGGATCAAAGGTTCTGCCGATTAGTAATTTGCTTAAAGGGTATCCCTCGGCGGAAACAGCTTATTGACTACGTTCTTCAGGAACGCAGACTTGTCCTTCACACCGCCGATAAAGGCACCGGCTGCGCACAGAAGGGCAACCAGCACCGTCTTCCAGAAGCCGATGGTCAGCAGAAGCACAGCCACAATCGCCCCGACAATACCACAGAAGATGCCGCAGGCAGGAGTGCCCCAGGTGGTCATCTCATGAACGATTTCATTCAGTGACTTCATCTTCGGCCTCCTTTACCTCCTGCACGGCTTCCGCATCTTCCACTGTCTCCGGTTCAGGCTTGTCTGCCTGCTCCTCTTCCGGCTCTGTGGGAAGTTCTGTTTCCGGCTGTGCATCGGAAGTTGTTGTTTCTTCCGCTGCAGGTTCTTCCTTGGCAGATTCATCCGCTGCCTTTACTTCTTCGGGTGCAGGCACTTCTTCCTTCTTTGCTTCGCTTGCCTGAAGCAAAGGAGCAGCTGCAGGAGCAATCACGCCCTGCACGGCATAGGGAGAATCCTTTGCCTGATCCGCCGAAGTATCCACCTGCAC
This sequence comes from Phocaeicola dorei, assembly GCA_963627465.1. Lineage (GTDB taxonomy): Bacteria > Bacillota > Clostridia > Christensenellales > Aristaeellaceae > CAKUFA01. The sequence continues at coordinate 4,643 of CAVGBO010000011.1, read as the reverse complement.
ACAAACTTCCTTTACATCCACACCGGAGCAGGAAGTCAAGTAGGTGCGAATCTGCTTTTGCAATGCGCCCACTGCCAAAGGAATGCTGACGCCGCTGGCCAAGGTGATGTGCACCTTCACCGTAACGCCGTCCTTTTCAGGCTCAATGCGCATGGCGTTCAGCTTCATCTCCGGATGGCTGTCCACGCACTGATGGGTCAATGCTTCCATGGCTTTGAGGGAAATGCTCAATTCGCCCCCCTCTGCCTGCTGGGTGACAAAGCCTCGCTTGCCCTTCTTGTGCCGGAAGAGCATGAAGAAGCAATACAAGCCTACCAGCAGCAGTACCAAAGCAACCGCTGCGTAAATGATCAATGCTGTGGTCTCCGTGCCGGATACCCAAGCACTCACAAGCTCCGTTACAGGCACATTGCAAAACACCTGGGCAACAATGCCTGCGCACAGTGCCAGCAGCACAAGCCCAGCCAATGCCACCAACAGTCTATCCAGTACTCGAATTTTCATCAGCGATGCCTCCCTTCACCATGCGGTGCATCGTTTCTTTGTTTTAGGCCTGAGGCTCCTCTGCATCCGCAGCTTCCTGAGAAGCTTCTTCAGCCTTCGGTGCTTCCTCCGTCCTGGGAGCTTCCGGTTCTTCCGCCTTTGCTTCTACCTTGGGAGCTTCCGGTGCAGCAAGGGCAGCTGTGTCCTTGCCGGCTTCCAGTGCCGTCTTGTTCTCCTTTTCGAAGCTGACGCCCTGCACATGCACATCAACCCGCACCACATGGAGTCCAGTCATGGACTCAATGGCCTTGCGGACGCTCTCCTGTGCATCCTGTGCAGCCTTCTGAATCGGCGTGCCGTATTCTACAATGATGTACAAATCAACACTAGCTTCCTCCGTGCCGATTTCTACCTTGACACCCTTGGTAATATTGCGATTCTTGCTCAGGATGCTGCCGGAAACATTGCACATGCCGGCAATGCCTTCTACTTCAGCAGCAGCAAGGCCTGCAATGATGGACACCACCTCATTGGCATAGGTGATATTATTGGTCGGTTCCGTATCCTGCTCCATGTTCATGGGCAAGGTATCTTTCTTTGCAGCCATTTCAACAAGACCTCCTTTTGGGATTCCACCCTAGTATAGCAGATTTTCATCCGCTTGGCAACTGAAACGAAATTGGAAGTCACGGCCAGCATTTGCCTGATCTGCTTTTCAAAACACCTCGACATGCCTTTCATTGCGAAAGAATGCCGAGGTGCTGCTTATTCACTTTCCATTAAGCCTTCCGCACGAACAGAATGCCCAGCGTACCAGGTCCGCAGTGGGTGGTAACGGTAGATCCGGCATCCGTTTCGAGGATTTCCTCAAAATCAGGTACGATCTCCCGAATCTTGCTGCGCACAGCCTCCACGTCTTCTGGCTTGCACTTGGTGTGGGTGATGAAAATCCGGTGGGTATCAATGTCCTGCCGGTTCTTCAGACGATCTTCCACATAGTCCAGCATGACCTTGCCGATGCGGCCACGGAATTTTTCTCCGGGCAGCATGGCACCATCCTTCACCTCGATGCAGGGCTTCAAGTGCAGCAGATTTGCGCCGAACATGGACAGCGCATTGCACCGTCCCCCTTTGTAAAGATACTCCAGCGTATCAATGACGAAGCTGGCTTCCACCCGAGGCACCATGTCTTTGCAGCTGAGATAAATCTCCTCCGCCTGCTTTCCGGCTGCCGCCATTTCTGCTGCGTGAAGCGTTACCAAGCCCTGACCAGTGGACAGATTTTGACTATCCACAACAAACACGTTGTCCATGCCTTCCGCTGCTTTGCAGGCATTGGCATAGCAGGCAGAAAACAAGCTGCTGATGCACACCTGCACCACGGCATAGCCCTTCGCCGTCCACTGCTGATAGACACGGCGGTATTCCTCCACATTCACCGCGCTGGTTTTGGGCAGCTTGCCGGACTTGGCCACGTAGTCATAAATATCCTCCGGCTTGATCTCCATGCCATCCTTCAGATAATTGTCCCCCAAAGCAACAGAAAGGGGTGTGATTTCAATATCGTATTTCGCCACCAAGTCCTTGGAAAGATCGCATGTGCTGTCAGCAATCACCTTGACGTTCATCCGCTCAGTTTCCTCCATTCACGCCCGTTAGCCCTAGGCCACGGTAAAGACCCATGGTAGGCATTATAAAGCGAACAGAGCAGCTTTGCAAGCATCATTTACTGGGCAAATTGGGGTGTTTGTGTAAAAAGGAGAACCGCTCGAACCAAGCGATTCTCCTTGCGTGCTAACCACCTACATTACTTTGCAATGTAAGCGGACTTGTAATCAACACGGAGTCCGCAGCCATTGCGCAGGATGCCCTTCACATTCTCCTTGGACACCCAGGAACGGGTCTGGAAGAAGGTAGGTGCAATCACCATATCCTGCTCAATCAGCAGCTTCTCAGCATCTTGGAGTACAGCCAACCGTTCATCGCCGGACAGCGTTGCAGCCTTTTTGATCAGCGCATCGTACTCAGCACTGTTGTAGCCGCTCTTGTTATAGGGGCTGTCGGACACAAACAGGTCCAGGAAGGACAGGGGATCATTGTAGTCAGCGCCCCATCCTTCTTTACCAATGGTGAAAGCTTCAGACTTGTATTCTTCCTGACGCAGCGAGTACTGGAGAGACTTGATTTCCACATCGACACCCAGTACCGTCTTCCAATACTGCTGGAACACCTGTGCCGTCTTCAGGTTGTTGTCGCCCTGACCAATCACCAGGCTCAGGCCGATTGCATTGAAATCCTCCACCGTCTTGCCAAGTTCAGCCAAGCCAGTGTTCAATTCAGCAACTGCGTCCTCAGCCGTGTTGCCATTACCGCAGTCCGTGTAAAGGTCACCGTTGTTGTCACGGAAGTCCGTGCCGCCTACGCCGGTGATCGAGCCAGGCACATAGCCGTAAGCAGGGGTGGAACCGGTACGCATGAAGTCATTCATGTAGGAGACCCGGTTCAGTGCCATGGAGAAGGCGCGGCGGATGTGCACATTGGCAAAATACTCATTCTTGAAGTTGAACATGACATATTCAGTCACAGGCTCCGTCACGGAAACGAAACCAGGCTCATTGCAGTACATGTCCAGATAGTCAGCCTGCACGAGCATAACATCCAGCATGTCGCTGTTATACATGTTCACGATTGTGCTGGTTTCCGTTGCCATGTTGAATACAATCTTGTCCAGATACACATGTTCAGCATCCCAGTAATAGGGGTTCTTTTCCACGGTGATGGACTGAGAAGTCACCCATTCCGTCATCATGAAAGGACCGCTGGAAACCATGTGATCCACATCCATGAAGAACTTGTCACCGCATTCCTCATCGTAGTGAGCCGGAATGACGGAGAACTGAGGAATCACCAAAGAAGACAGGAAATAGTCCGTACGGCTGGTCAGCGTCACCTGAAGGGTCTTCTCATCCAGTGCCGTTACAGCCACGTCATCTGCCGTGCCCTTGCTGGTGTTATAGTCTTCAGCACCTGCAATGGGGTACAACATGTAAGCATACTCAGAAGCCGTTTCGGGTGCCAGCACCTTCTTCCAAGTGTACTCGAAGTCCTGGGCGGTAATGGTTGCACCATTCGAGAACTTTGCATCGCGAAGATGGAAGGTGTACACCAGGCCATCATCGCTGATCTCATAGCTTTCAGCCAGACCGCTGCCCATTTCGATTGCGCCATGTTCGCCCTGGCGAACCAAGGTTTCCATGCAGGTCATCAGCACGCTGCTGCCCTCTTCCGTGGACTCGGTCAGGGGGTTAATATCCGTCAGGTCAACAGGCAGGGAAACGTTCAATACCTGCTCATCGGCCAGTTCGGGAGCGTCCTCAGCCATGACTGCTGCACAAGAAAACGTCATAACAGCAGCCAAAGCCAATGCCAAGATCTTTTTCATTGGGGTAACATCCTTTCCTAAATAAATTATGGAATCCTGTGTAAACAGGGAACCATCACTTGCGGGCCGCCATGTACGCTTCAATTTCCTCAACGGTTCTTGGAATCTGGTTCGACAAGTACTCAGCCCCATTTTCAGTAATGAGCACATCATCCTCAATGCGTACGCCAAAGCCCAATTCCGGGAAATAGGCACCTGGCTCCATGGTTACCACCATGCCGGGTGCCAAGAGCTCCCGGTCGCCTACATCGTGGCAGTCAAGTCCCACATAGTGGCTTACACCATGCGGAAGAATTCTGGTCATCTCATCCATTTGCTTGATGAGCCCTGCCTCCATCAGTTTCTCGCCGATAGCCTCGCGAGCGATGCGCAGGGTGTCCTCCACCGGTTTGCCGGGAGCAAGGAAGGCAAAGACTTGCTGCTGACCATACAATACAGCATTGTATACTGTTTTCTGCAGGTCGCTGAAGTGACCATTCACCGGGAGTGTGCGGCTGATATCCGCTGCATAGTAGCCAAATTCCGCCCCCAGGTCAAGCAGGACAACCTCGCCGTCGTGCACAATTTGGTTATTATCCGAATAATGAAGAACATTGGAGTTCTTCCCTCCGGCAATGATGGAGTCGAAAGCCACATCCTTGGCACCATTCATTTTGATGGCAAAGTCAAAATGGGCTTCCAGCTCCATTTCATTGACCCCATCGTGGAGGTGATCCAT
>CAVGBO010000010.1:13684-19396 GCA_963627465.1 Phocaeicola dorei | reverse complement strand
GTTGTAAAAACTTTTCAAAATGGTACGATTCTGGCTGTTGGTGAGGGTGAGGCTAGCGTTCTCTGTTATGCAGAGGACAACCCGAGTGTTATCACCGAGGTGAAAGTCAGAGTTGTTCTTCCGGTAAAACAAATCAAACTTGATAAATCTGTAGTGACAATTCTTTTTAATCAGGAAGATCCAGCCTCGGCAACTTATGCACTTACATCGACAATCCTGCCAAATACGGCATATGATCAGTCGATTATTTGGGAATCAAGCGACGAGAGTGTTGCTAAGGTTAACAAACATGGCGTTGTTAAAGCCGTTGCACCGGGACGAGCTGTAATTACAGCTACAGCAAGCGATGAAACAAATGGCATAAAAAAAGCAACTTGCACGGTCAATGTTGAACTTGCTGTCAGTAGTATTAATCTTACAGCAACCGATGAAACAATACTCGTGGGTAAAACAGGGATGATTCAGACAACGATTGAACCGGAAACAGCAAAAAATAAGAAGATCGTTTGGTCTTCTAGTGATGCAAGTGTTGCGACTGTTAGCAGCAATGGTACTGTGAAAGGCATTTCTTCTGGCACAGCTATTATTACTGCAACTGCCGTTAATGGAGTAACATCAGAATACAAGGTGACGGTTAAACAGGGACCGGTAACTTTTTCTATTACGGCAAAGGCAAAATTGATTGAACGAAATCATGTGGGTAGTCGGTGGACAAAGGAATTCTCTATTAATGGCAAAGACTTTTCAAGCAGCACCACTTTCACAGCAGAGGTGGGAGAGACAGTACGCTTTTCTTGCTTTATAACTGAAAACGACAGCAATCCTGATACTGGAAGTTATTTCGAAAGAATAACAATAACGGATGATATTCTAAAAAATGGATATACGATCGATGAAAACGTTTATGTTCGTGAAAATGGGTGGCGTTATGCGGGTAACGTTGCTGAGTGGAGTATAAAAGTAACAATTAAGAAGAGATGATACCTTAAAAAGCCCGCTCTCACTGTTTATAGCGAGAACGGGCTTTTGCGACTTTTTTACATCCTTTCCGGTGCTTCCACGCAAATCAAGTACAATCCCGTCTTGATCATCTTTCGCGCAGCCTATATGGTCTAACGACAGAACGAAAATGGAATTGAACTAAGGAGGATATTATCATGGGTAGACTCGGGTGCAATTGTGGTGCAATAATGAGCAGCGTGGATTGCCCATCACAGAATTTGATCCACATTTATACAGAACAGGAAGTTACAAAAACACTTCGGGAGAATCCATCAATTCGATTGTGGGATTTTAGAATGAAACAAAGGAAATATGAATATTGGTTTTGTACAGCCTGTCACCGTGTCCATCAGGTTGATGTGGAGAAAGGAGAATGCATAAAAAGATATAGACCTATTGGGGAAACTTGCAATCAACTAGGGATTATTGGAGTGCCTTTGGGTTGGCAAGAACTCTATGTTATCACCGATGCAGAACTAGATAAAATTACGGAACAGGATTTTACGATTACATTAGGTGCTTATTTACCGCAAATAAAAAGGCGTGTGATGATTTCGCCGGATTATCAAACGGCAAAGGTATTTGACGTCGCTACTGGCTATGAAACAGAGAGCTACATAGCTGAAAATATATCATCAGCAATCTAAAATACGCTCCTCCCAAGCATCATCATGCTTCAGGAGGAGCGTATTCTTTACATCCGTTCCGGTGCTTCCACGCCGATCAGGTACAATCCTGTCTTGATCACATTCCGCACAGCCTTGGTCAGTGCCACACGGGCGGCCATGGCGGCAGGGTCGCCGTCCAGAATGCGGTGCTCATAGTAGAACTTGTTGTAGCTCTGGGCGATGTCTGTGACCGCACGGGTAATCATGGAAGGCTCGTACTTCTCGGCGGCCTCGCGAATCACATCCGGGAAGCGACCCATGAGCCGCAGGCAGGCTTGAGCCTCGTCGTCAGCCAGAGCATTCCAGTCAGGGGAGGGGAGGGTCAAATCTTCTGCCTTACGGAGTACAGAGCAGCAGCGCACATGGGTGTACTGCACATAGGGACCCGTCTCGCCGTCGAAGTTCAGCACCCGATCCCAGCGGAAGTCGATGTCCTTGATGCGGTTGTTGCTCAGGTCGGTGTACACCACGGCACCAATGCCCACCTGCCGTGCCACATCTTCCTTGTTGGGCAGGTCGGGGGATTTTTCGTTGATAATCTCCAGCGCCTTTTCCTGTGCCTGTGCCAGCAAATCGTCTAGGTACACCACATGACCTTTCCGGGTGGACAGTGCCTGTCCTTCGTAGGAGATCATGCCGAAGGCCACGTGGACGCAATTCTTTGCCCAGTCGTAGCCCATCTTCTCCAGCACCTTGAAGAACTGACGGAAGTGAAGATCCTGCTGGTAGGCCACCACGTACAGGCACTTGTCGAAGTGATAGGTATCTTGCCGGTAGATAGCGGCGGCCAAGTCCCGGGTAGCGTACAGGGTAGCGCCATCGGAACGGAGAATGATGCAGGGGGGCATGCTGTTCTTGGTTTCCTTGCCGTTTGCGTCCTTCTCGGTAAGATCCACCACGGAGGCACCTTCGGAGATGGTCAGCAGACCCTTCTCCTTCAGCTCGTTAACCACCCGATCCATCTTGTCGTTATAGAAGCTTTCCCCGGCGTAGCTGTCAAAGGTAACGCCCAGCAGCTTGTACACACGCTCCGCATCCCGCAGGGTCAAGGTCTTGAACCAGTTCCACAGGCGAAGAGCTTCTTCGTCCCCGTCCTCGATCTTCTTGAACCAGGCACGACCTTCATCTTCCAGACTCTTGTCCTTTTCAGCTTCCTCGTGGAATTTCACGTACAGGCGCACCAGCTCGTCAATGCCGCCCTTTTCCACCGCTTCTTCGCTGCCCCACTTCTTGTAGGCACAGATCATCTTGCCGAACTGGGTGCCCCAGTCGCCTAGGTGATTGATGCCCACAGTGGTGTAGCCCAGATGATCATAAATGCGGCGCAGGCTGTGACCGATCATGGTGGTGGACAGGTGACCGATGTGGAACCGCTTGGCGATGTTGATGGAAGAATAGTCCAGGCACACCGTCTTTCCCTTGCCCAGGTCGGAAGCACCATACTTCTCACCAGCGGAAAGAACGGCCTCCACGGTCTCTTCAGCAAAATGCACCCGGTTCAGGAAGAAGTTCAAGTAACCGTTGACTGCTTCTACTCGGGCAACATCCTCATACTTCCAGTTCTCTGCCACAGCCTTGGCAATCATAGGAGGACCCATCCGCAGTGCCTTAGCCAGCCGGAAAACAGGCAGGGCATAGTCTCCCAGGGCAGGATCCGGCGGCACGGCCAGCAGGGGACGGATTTCCTCCGCTGTCAGCAGACCTTGGGCATCCGGCCATGTATCATGCATCGCATCCGCAGCCAGGGAGGCGATTTTGGTCATCATATCCATATCGTACAGCGCTCCTCGCTTCAATAGTTGCCCTTTATTTTAGCACATTTGGCCGATGGGTGCAACGTGACAGAAACATTTTCCACGCCTCGAACATCGAATGATTTTGAAATACTGATCATGTTGTCATGCTTCTCCAAACGCCTTTGTTTGCGCATTCCGCAGTTTGGCGTACGTTCCCCCTTGCGCCAGTAGCTCACGGTGCGTTCCCTGCTGCACAATGTGTCCATGTTCCAGCACGATAATCCGATCCGCCAGCGACACAGCACCCAAACGGTGTGTCACAAGGATGCCGGTCTTGCCCTGCAATTCCCGGCGGAAGGCATCAATCATTGCTTTTTCCTTCAGTGGGTCAATGGCAGATGTTGCCTCATCCAACACAAGAAAATCACTATCTTTGTAGAAGCCTCTCGCACAGGACAGTTGCTGCCATTGCCCGCCGGAGAGATCCCGGCCACCGAATTCTTTGCCCAGCATAGTATTCGGTGATAGCTGCGTATCGGTAAGAAAAGCATTGCGCATCTGCGCAATTTTCCTGTCATCTGCATGGCTGAAATCACCGATGGCAATATTGTCCCGTACCGTCATTTTATAGCGTGCAAAGGTTTGCAAAACAACGGACTGTGCCTGATGAAGTGTGTTCTCCGAGCATGTCGAAATATCCTGATCATCATAAAGGATCGTGCCACTGCTTGGAAGGAACAGGCCAAGAATCAGGTTTGTCAGGGTTGTTTTTCCAGCACCGTTTTCGCCGACAATGGCGATGACTTCGCCCTTCTTGATGGTCAGGCTGATGTCTGACAGGGCATCACTGTGCTGCTTTGGATAGCGGAAAGACACGTGGTCGAGTTGGATTTTCCGCCGGAAGGGCGCAGGCATCTCTGACGCAGAACGTTCACCAAGAGTCAGATAGTCGAAAAACGGTTGAATCATCTTGTGATAATGTCCTTCGTATCCAATGCTGGAAACGAGTGAACTGAGTGCGGACACGATTGAAGCATATGCGGTAATCGCAGCAGCACAGGTGGCGTAGTCAATTTTTTCACAGAACAGGAGAATCACCGCAACCACATATCCGCCGAAAGCACCGATGAAGTCAATCGGCACTAGCAGCAGCTGAAGAATCAGCAGCTTTGTTGCTTTTCTCTGTTCTATGGCATCACGCTGATTCCGACTTTCGTGCCATTTTTTGAACAGCAGATCGGACGCATGGGTCATTCGGCTTTCCTTGCAGGCTGTCTCGTCAATCAGCCCCTTGATGTACTCGCTTTCTTCTTTCTTGCATTGTTCAACGGCAGCATAGTAGTGCTTCCACAATTTTGCCTGATAGAGTAGGTTCAGGCATGGCGGAATGCCCGAAAATGGGAGAAGCAGCAGAAACCAGGCATCAAATGAGGAGACATACAGCGTAACCAGCAATGCCTGCACGACTGCTGCTACGATGCTGATCCAGATTTCAACATATCGGAAAAGATTCTGCTTTGCACCGTCTGCCAGGCGAATCATGGTTGCAGCGGATGCATCCTCATAGGCTTCATTGGATATTTTGCTGCTTTTCCTGAACAGCTTCGCCCGGATTTTCTGTTCAAAGTCGATGATCAGCTGGAATTGCACCCGATAGCGTGTGAAGTAAATAGAATGTGCTGCCGACAACACCAGAAGGATACCGTATAGAAACACTGTGCCAAGCATTTCCTTGCTGTATCCGCTGGTAAGCAGTGCTGCAATGCGCCCAGTTGCCCAAACGGTGCAAACAGATAAGACGCAGCTGAGAATATTCCAGAGAATCATCTCCGCAAAGCTGCTGGGTGCCATCTGAAAAATTTGGCGGAATGCCTGCCACTTACTTTGCTTCATTGTAAAGACCTCGCTGTGTTTCAAACAGTTCCCGATAATATGTGCAGGAAGTCATCAGTGCATCATGCGGAGCCATCGCAATCAGGTGATGGCTTTGCAGGACGAGAATTTGATCTGCCGATTTGACTGCGCCTAATCGGTGGGAAATAAACAGTGTTGTTTTCGAAGCAAGCATTTCTTCGTAAACGTGGTAGAAAGCCATCTCTGACATAGGATCCAGCGCAGCATTCGGTTCATCCAGCACTGCAATCGGTGCAGGGGAAAGAACCACACGTGCAACGGTTAACTTTTGCCATTCACCGCCGGACAAATCAGCACTTTTCTGCTTCAGAAAACCAAGACCGATGTCCAATCCATCTTCTTCACGGCGAATCGGCGCATCAAAATGGAGTGCATTAAGCACACTTTGAATG
>CAVGBO010000010.1:0-13674 GCA_963627465.1 Phocaeicola dorei | reverse complement strand
GGCGTTCATGGCTGATATATCTTTACCACCAACCAGAATGCGTCCGCTTGTTGGTCGATACAGCCCCAGAAGGAGCTTGACCAGCGTCGTTTTTCCACTGCCGTTTTCACCAACCAGCGCATAATGCGTGCCGGGTTTCAATGTGAAGCAAAGATCATCCAACACGGCAGAAGACGTGCCGGGATATGCAAAACAGACATGCTGAAATTCGATACCTTTGGATAAATCAATGGCATCTGTAGACTTCGCTTCTTTTTCCTCCGGCAATGCCAAAAAAGAAAAGAAGCCTGTTAGGCGGTCAAAGCTGTTAAAAAAATCAAAGACAGCACTGTACAGTTGTTTTGCAACGCTGCGTAGGCTGCCGATTGCTGTAAATGCTGCAATAAAGGCACCCATGGAAATCCTTCCGCTTTGTACCGGTGCAATTAGCAGAAGAATTGCTGTCATGCTGTATATTGCTGAAAAGAGCGTTGTCCAGAATTCCGAAATGAATCGTTTGCGCCCTAATGCGCAGTTCTTCTCGATAGCTTCGGTACAATCTTTGTGATATCGGCTTTCGACTTCCTCATCATAGTGAAAAATCTTCCGTTCTTTGGCGTACTCCCGATGCAGCAGCAGCGAGGATAAATAATTCGCATGCCGCATGTTTTGCATGTATTTTCCCCAGAAGCTTCCGGAATCCGCCGCTGCATTTTTGCTCATCCAAATGCCAAGTGCCAACAGTACGGAGACAACAATCGCAGTTTGCACATCAATTGAAAGCAGCACGGCGAAGGAAACAATCAGCTGAATGGCGGCCTTCGTGCCGGTTTGCATCGCTGTAAAGAATGCATTGTCTGTTTCTGATGCCTTTTCGGCTTGTTCATACAGTTCATGAAAGGTCTGTGTTTCTGTTATGGGGTAGGCAATCTGATTGCACTTTGCGATTCGCTGCTGATCTAGACGCATTGCAACGATTCGATTACGCCAGACAGTGCCATGACGGCACCCGGCTGCTAGTAAAGAATTCAGCAGCATCAAGGTAACAAATTGTCCTATTGCAAGCAGGAAACTCTGCAAAGTGCTACCTGACATGCCAGATATGGCCGCATCCATCAAACGCTGCTCAACCATGATTTGCACGGCGGGAACGCAGCCCATGACTGCGTATGCAAGCATCAGTGCACGCAACAAGCCTAAAGGATAGTATTGGCGCATATACGTTCGTTTGTTCATGGTTCAGCTCCGTTCATTCGTATTGGTAAGAAAAGCGTCTCCGAGGAGCCACAACGATGATTTCTCACTGAACTGTCATGTCATATTAAATAAAAAATGTCAAGCGATAAATTTTTACAACAACGAAAAACTCAATCCCTACACCTGCATCATCCGCACCGATTCGTTCTTGATTTCTCCTTGGTCAAGGTGTATGATTTTGCTCGCGGGAGTCTCTTCCGCAAGATTGTGAGCGGAAGCTTCCGCATAGGAACGTGGAACGCAACAGGAGGTTATACACACATGGCAATGAGCGCAGAGGAACGTGCACGAATGCTCCTCACAGAGCCGGTTGAAAAGATCATCCCGAAAATGGCAGCACCGACGATCTGCTCGATGCTGATTTCGTCCATCTATAACATGGCTGACACTTATTTCGTCAGCCAAATCGGGGCAGCAGAGGGCACCAGTGTCGGTACATCGGCATCGGCGGCAGTGGGTATTGTTTTCTCTGCTATGGCCATGATTCAGGCACTGGCGTTCATGTTCGGCATGGGCAGCGGCACCAACGTTAGCCATCTGCTGGGCATGGGTAAAAAGCAAGAGGCAGAGATCTACAGTGCCGTGGGTTTCTTTTCGGCAGTGGCGGTGGGCGTGATCATTGCCATTGCCGGTAATTTGCTGAACAGGCCGCTGATGTATCTGCTTGGCGCAACGGATACGGCTGCACCCTACGCCATGGAATATGCAAGCTATATTTTCCTCGCTGCGCCGTTTATGATGGGCTCATTGGCGATGAATAACCTTCTGCGCTTTCAAGGACTGGCAACCTATGGCATGATCGGTATCATTTCAGGTGGTATCCTGAATATGCTGCTGGACCCGCTGCTGATTTTCGTGTTTGACCTGGGGATTGCCGGGGCAGCCATTGCGACCGCCGTTTCGCAGGTGATCAGCTTTGTGATTCTCCTGCTGATGTGCAACATGCGTGAGGATGCCCTGTCCCTCCTGCTGAAAAACTATCGCCCCACCAAGCGGATGTATGGCAAAATCCTGAATAACGGCCTTCCGTCTCTGGGACGGCAGGGCATTATGAGCGTTTCAACATCGCTGCTCAATAATGCGGCAGCCGTGTACGGTGACCCGGCCATTGCTGCGTTCTCCATTGTCAGCCGCTGCCTGAACTTTATTTATTCCATCGTTGTGGGCTTCGGTCAAGGCTTTCAGCCCGTCTGCGGCTTCAACTACGGCGCAAAGAAATTCGACCGGATGCATCGTGCCTTCTTCTTCAGTGTGAAGGTGACGACCATTGTGCTTCTGATCCTTGGGGTGCTGGGATTTGTGTTGGCTGAACCGATTGTGACGGCGTTCCGCCGCTCGGATGCGGAGGTGATTCGCATCGGCACGGAGGCACTGCGTGTGCAGATCGTAACGGCCTGGACCTGGGGCATGATTACCCTGAGCAATATGTATACCCAGGCCATTGGCTACGGCATTCGTTCAACGCTGCTTGCGTCGGCACGGCAGGGCATCTTCCTGATTCCGATCCTGCTGGTGCTGCCTCAGTTGTTTGGCTTGCAGGGATTGGAGTATTGCCAGCCTGTGGCGGATGTGCTGACCTTCGGTCTGTCGGTTTTCATGATGGCAAGGGTGCTGCGTGAACAGAAGGTGACGCAGCCGTCTGGCACGGAACAGTGAAAGTCGCTTTGACGGTTTGGCTGTTGTGTCACTTTAGCTTGACAAAGCAGGACAAATCGATAAAATGGTACCGTAGCGGCTTATTCCTTTTTTTCATTCATTCTGTCATCATACTGAAGCCGCACGACCTACAAGAAGGAGGTTTTTCATGTTCGGATATCGTCCGGACGGCCGTCGGCTGTCCTCCATTGATCCCATTGTCCGCATTACGCCTTACCTGATGCCCATGCGCTGCGATGCCCAGGTTTTCCTTCAGCACAAGCTGGACTATGAAATGATGGCTCGCTACATCGCTGCCCAGAGTGCCAAGGGTGAGCGGATCACCTTCATGAACATCATTGTGGCGGCCTATGTACGGGCTGTCAGTCAGCACCCGGAAGTGAACCGCTTCATCATGAACAAGCAGTACTACTCCCGCACCAACTGCACCGTGTCCTTCACCATGCTGAAGGATCCCCACGATGCGGAAAAGGGCGAAACGGCGGTAAAGATTAAGTTTGACCCTACGGACACTATCTATGACGTACGGGATCGTATGGCCGCTGTCGTGGAAGCCAATCGTGGTGTGGAGAATAAGAATTTCGCCGATAAGCTGGCCAGAGGCGTGCTGGCTGTGCCGGGACTGCCCACCTTTGTGGTTGCTCTCGTGCGCCTGCTGGATCGCTATGGCCTGTGCCCGGGTTCCTTGCTGGATGAGTTGCCCTTCCATACAGGCATGTTCATTACCAACAATGCCTCCATTGGTCTGCATCACGTAAATCACCACATCTACAATTTCGGTTCCACCAGCCTGTTCTTCGGCATGGGCACGGTAGAACGTTCTGTGGCCATGGACAGCAAGGGTAATGCCAAATTGAAGCGCTATCTGCCCATCGGCATTACGGCTGACGAGCGGGTGTGCTCTGGTGCTTTCTATGCCGGCTTCTTTGGTACCATGTTGGCCTGCCTGAACGATCCCAGCCTGCTGGAAGTTCCGCCGGAAACGGTGAAGTACGATCCCAAGGCTGAATATCATCAGCCTAAGCCGGAGAAGAAGGCTAACGCCTAAACGGTTATGCAAAAACACGCTTCGTCGATCATGCGGAGCGTGTTTTTGCAAACATCGAATGAACACCCGGAGGTGATCTGCCATGCCTGACAGCAAGTACGATGCCATTCTTCATTTGCCTCATCATGTGTCGGAGAAACATCCGCCCATCCCCATGGAAGAACGTGCAGCCCAGTTTTCGCCTTATGCGGCACTGACCGGCTTCGGCGCAGTGATTGATGAAACTCGGCGGCTTACCGATCCTCGGCATATGCTAAGCGAGGAAGCGTTATCCCACTTGAATCGACAGTATCAGCTGCTGCTGGAGCATTTGCCGGAGCGGCCGGAAATCACCCTGACCTACTTTCAGCCGGATGCAAAGAAAGATGGCGGCGCATACCTGACACTAACCTGTCGGGTGAAAAAGGTAGAAGCCTACGAACAGCGGCTTGTGTTGGAGGATGGTACAGCCATTGCCATGGAAAACATCATGTCCATGGAGGGCAATATGTTCACGGAAATGGAATAATGCAAAGCAAAAGGAAGCGGCTTTATCCAAGTCGCTTCCTTTCTTAATGCGCATATTATTGCTGCTTCTTTTCTTCCTCATGCCGGTGCATTTGGGCATTCAGTAGGTTGATGTCTCCACATCCCATGGTGATGGCCAAATCACCGGGCTGCCAGTGGCTGCGAAGGTAAGCCTCCGTATCATCAAAGGAGGGCGTCCATACGGCATCAATACCGTGGGCACGCATACCATCCACCAGCATGCCGCTGTTCAGGTCACCGGGATCCTTTTCCCGGGCGGCGCAAATATCCGTTACCAAGGTAAAATCTGCCGCTTCCGTGCAGGTCAGGTAGTCATTAAACAACTCCCGAACCCGGCTGAAGGTGTGGGGCTGCATTACGGCAAAGAGCCGTCCCTTGCAACGCTTCCGGGCAATGGACAGGGCATTGCGCATCTCGGCAGGATTGTGACCGTAGTCGTGGAAAAGTTCCACGCCGTCAATCACGTCCGTCAATTCAAAGCGGCGATGGGCACCATGGAAGCTGCTGAGGGATCGGCAGGCAGATGTCATGTCTACGCCCAGCTCGTGGGCGGCGGCAAGGGCGGCTAGACCGTTTTCTACGTTGAAGTCGCCGGGCACCTGCATATCCACATGCCCCAGCACATCACCTTGATAGCACAGATCATAGGAGGCATAGCCCTGATCATTTTCCACCAGATGCAGGGGATACCAGTCGCAGTCCTCCGTCATGCCAAAAGTCTCGCAGGCACGGCCGCAGCCTTCCACCAAGCGGCGGGCACGCACGTCCGTCCCCTTGCCGATGGCCATGCCATCCTCCGGCAGCAGGGCAAGAAATTGCCCGAAGGTGGCCTCGATTTCATCAATGTCCTTGTAGCAGTCCAGATGGTCCGCATCAATGTTCAGCACCACGGCCAGGGTGGGATGCAGCTGCAAAAAGCTGCGGCGGAACTCACAGGCCTCTGCCAGGAAAGTATCGCCCTTGCCCACACGGGTGCTGCCGCCGATGGCATCCAGTACGCCGCCGATGTGAATGCTGGGATCCAGCCCACCTTCCACCAGGATTTGGCTGAGCATGGACGTGGTGGTGGTCTTTCCGTGAGCGCCGCACACGCCTACCGCATGGGGATACCCTTCCATCAGCTGCCCCAAAAGATAGGCACGCTCCAAGGTGGGAATGCCAAGTTTGGTGCACTCCTGACGTTCCGGGTTGTCCTCCGGAATGGCGGCGGTATAGGCCACCAAGTCTGCCCCGTGCACATTCTCCGCCCGGTGACCGATCATTACCTGAATGCCTTTGCTCCTGAGGTCGCCCAGCAGATAGCCGTCGGTTCGGTCAGACCCGGTGACCTGATAACCTTCCTCCAGCAGCATTTCTGCCAAGCCGGACATGCTGGAGCCGCCAATGCCGATCATATGGATGCGTTTGCCGATATAGTCACGTATATGAGGAACTTGCATGAACGCTTCACTCTTTCCTTATGCAATGGATGGGCACAGTACCCACCTCCGTCATTATACACCGAAGAATGCAAAAGAAGCAAGTGACGCTCATGCAATCACTTGCTTCTTCTATGATAATCGCTTTACTTCCGCAGAGTAATCACCACATGACGGTTAGGTTCTTCACCCTCGCTATGGGTATCCACGTTTTCATTGGGCTGCAAGGCACTGTGAATAATGCGGCGCTCGTAGGGATTCATGGGCTCCAGGCTGACACGGCGGCCGGTCTTCACAGCACGGTTGGCCATCCGATTTGCCAAACGCACCAAGGTGTCTTCCCGCTTGGCACGGTAGTTTTCCGTGTCCAGTGTTACCCGGGTGTAGCCTTCCTGACCACGGTTTACCTTCAGGCTGGTCAGGTACTGGAGAGCGTCCAGGGTTTCACCGCGGCGGCCGATGAGGATGCCCAGCGTGTCACCGTTCATCTGCACGAACACATTGCCATCCTGATCATTGCCCACAGCCACGGTTACTTCCACACCCATCAGGCGGGTCATTTCCTTCAGGAAGGCCTGTGCCTTGCCGGCAGGAGATTCAGGATCCACCTGATCGTCGGGGATCATGGTGATGACGGGCTTTTCCAGGGGCTTGGCCGGTGCCTTGGGGGGCAGAGGCTTCTTCTCTGCGGCAGCTTTGGGTGCATCGGTTTTGGCAGGCTTAGGAGCCTTAGCCTTGGCAGGGGCGGCTTTCCGCTGCACGGGAGCGGGACGTGCACCTTCCTGCTTGGGTTGTGCAGGCTTTTCGGCAGCAGGCTTGACTGTTGCTTCCGGCTTTGCAGCTGCTTCCACGGCGGGCTTGACAGGCTTAACGGCAGGAGCAGGCTTCGCTTCTGCGACAGCCTTAACAGGCTTTGCAGCAGGGGCAGGGGAGGCCTTGGCAGGCTTATCTTCCAAGGAGGCCAACAGATCTTCCTCTGTGTCCTTCATGGTCAGCCGCACCTTGGCCTGACGAGAACCGAACAGGCCGAACAAACCCTTGCTGCCCTCTTCCAGCACCTCGATGGTCACATCGCTGATGGAGGCATGGAGTGCTTCCAGGCCTGCGGCGATAGCGTCTTCTACATTCTTCGCAGTGGATTCATAGGTCTTCATTTTACGCTGCCCTCCCCGGTTACTGCGGTGGTTTTCTTTTCTTTACGATCCAGATACCAGTTGATGCCCAGGGTCTGTGCAGCGGCAATCAGGTTGCTGGCCACCCAGTAGATGGCGAACATAGCGGAATAGCCGGAGCAGATCCACAGAGAGAACAGGGGGAAGAACCACTTCATGAAGTTGCTGGTGGCAGCGGTCTGCTGAGCAGCCGCATCATCGGCAGCAGGCTGCTGGGCAGGCTGCATCTTGGTCATGAGGAACTGGGTCACGGCAGAAAGCACCGGCAGGATGTAGAAGCCGTTGTATTCCTTCATGATGTTCACCGTGGTGATCCACAGGTTGAAGGTCCAGCCGGGCAGGGCGGAAGTGGCTGCCACATAGTTGGGCATGGTTTCCAGCGTGTTGTAAATGGTCTGGATGGTAGCCTGCAGGTTGGCGGAGGTGAAGTTATCCGCCGTCAGCACAATGGGCAGGTTGTTCACACTGTCTCCCAAGGAGGAGAAAGCAGTGAGCCAGATATTGCTGTCCGTAATGGCACGGAGGCTGTTGTAGTCGGGCAGGCAGGCAGAGAAGGGGCTGTCAGGCATCCACACATTCTTAATCCACAGCCAGCCTTCCAGCACGGGTTCCTTGCCCTGCAGCATGTCGAAGACCTGCGCCACCATCTGCTCGTTGGCCACCAGACGCATGGCGGCGAACATGGCATACAGAATGGGCAGGGTCAGCAGCATGGGCAGGCAGGAGCTGATGGGATTGATGTGCTCCTTCTTGTACAGCTCGCTCATCTTCCGGTTGAGCTTTTCCTTGTCATTGGCGTACTTCTTCTGCAGCCGGGCAATTTCCGGCTGAATCTGCTGGGTCTTGCGCATGCTGGCCCGGCTCTTGTAGTCGAAGGGGAACAGGATCAGACGGATCAAGAGCGTAAAGACGACGACAGACCAGCCATAATTGCCGATCACGCTGTTGATGCCCACCAGGATGGATTTCAGAAACTCGTTCATGCGGGGTTCATTCCCTCCTCAAAGTCGTGGTTGGGTCTTCCGGTACAGGGTCGTAGCCCCCTTTGCTGAAGGGATTGCAGCGCAAAATGCGCCACAGCGCCATCCATCCGCCTTTCCAGGCACCGTAACGTTCAATGGCCGTCAGGGCATACTGGGAGCAGGTGGGGATGTACCGGCAGCATGGGGGCTTGTGTGGGCTGATGCCCTTGCGGTAGAAACGAATGCATGCCAAAAGAAACCGCTTCATCAGGCGCGATTCCCTTCCTTGAAAGCGTCCTGCTTTTTCAGCAGATATTTCACGTCCCTTTGCAGGCTCTGGAAGGTGGCCTCAGCAGCTGAAGGTCTGGCTACGATTACGTACAGGCCGTTTTTCACATCCCCCAAATAGGGCCGAAAGCACTCCCGCAGGCGGCGCTTGACCAGATTTCTGGTAACGGCGTTGCCCACTTTCTTGCTGACGGAAAAACCTACCTGCAGCCCCCTGCCCTTGGCGTGGAGCATGACCAGATCCCGACAGGCGACGCTCTTTCCCCGGCGATACACGTACTGGAACGTCCTGTTTTTTTGCAGCCGATAACGTCTCTCCATGGTTACATCCTTCCGCGGGGCTCATTTCCCGGTTATGTAGGAAAAGCCCGTCCCGCACTGCTCAAGCAGCGCACGGGCGGGCTCTATCCTCATTCAAAGGGTCCTTCAGCGGACGGAATCAGACCGTCAGTTCCTTGCGGCCACGACGACGACGGGCAGCCAGCACACGACGGCCGTTCTTGGTGGACATACGGGCACGGAAGCCATGCACCTTGCTGCGCTGACGCTTCTTGGGCTGATAGGTACGGAACATCTTCAACACTCCTTCATCATCAAGCAGGCAGGAACCTGCGTTGCTTACTAAAATACAGCTTTTTAAGTATATCGTACCTCAGAAAAGATGTCAAGTCCTTTTCTGAGGCAACTCACGGGCGGGTCGTGGAAATCTCCCTACTTTTTTTCTTTTCCTGCTTCATTTGCAGTTCACAGTCCGTCCATATAATACGCTTGTTCTTACAAAAGGAGGAAATGAAGGCATGAAAAAAGGCAAGAAGCTTCGTAAGATTGTGATTTGGGTACTGGTGCTGGCAGTGATTGCCACAGTGGCTGTCTTTCAGATGAAGAAGGGTGCGGGCAATGCTTATACCACCGAAACTGCCCGCACTCAGGACATTGCCACCTATTATACTTTCTCCGGCAACATCGAGCCTGAAAGCTCGAAAATCGTGACGGCCACCCAGCGGGGCACGGTGAAAGAGCTGAAATTCAGCGAAGGGGATACTGTGGCGGAAGATGATGAGGTCATTGTCCCTAAGTCCGGCACGAAAGTGAAATCCGTTATGGACGGCACCATTTCGGATATCTACGTCAAGGAAGATGATGACTATGTGCCCGGTGATCAGCTGTTCCGGGTGGCGGACTATGCTCACCCTGTGCTGAAAATCAAGGTGGATGAATATGATGTGTCCGCCATTACCAAGGGCATGACAGTGGATGTAAAGGTGCACGCTACCGGCGAGACGCTGACGGGCACCGTGACCCGTATTGCGCAGGAAGCTACGGTTTCCGGAGACATTGCCTATTATGAAGCGAAAATCGCCCTGCCCCAGGATGGCAAACTGGCCATGGGATTGACCTGCGAGGTGATCGTCCCCCGGGAGAGTGTCACCAACGCCACCACCGTATCCATGGATGCTATTCAGTATGATGATAACGGCAAGCCTTATGTGTACTGCTACGGCCGCAGCAATGAAATCGTGACTCAGACGGTCATCCTCGGCATTAACAACGGCACCATTGTGGAAGTGAAGGATGGCATTAAGAGCGGCGAAACCATTCTGATTCCCCAATCCTCCGCCATGGCCATGATGCCCATGATGCAGAGCAAATGAGGTGGCAGACATGGATGATGTGATTCTGTCCATGCGGCAGATTGTAAAGCAGTATCCCATGGGGGATGAGATTCAAACCGTGCTGAAAGGCATTGACATGGATGTGAAGCAGGGAGAATTTGTTGCCGTGCTGGGTCCTTCCGGCTCCGGCAAGTCCACTGTGATGAACATCATTGGCTGCCTGGATACCCCCACTTCCGGCACCTATGTGCTCAGTGGGCGGGACGTGGGCGGACTGAATGAAGACGAACTGGCGCAGGTGCGTTCCAAAGAAATTGGATTCATTTTTCAGTCCTTTCAGCTGCTTCCCAGGCAGACGGCTGTGGAAAACGTGGAACTGCCCCTGATTTACAGCGGTGTCCACGAGCGGGAACGCCGGGAGCGGGCAAAACAGATGCTGGAACGGGTAGGTCTGGCGGATAAGATGGATCATTATCCCAATCAGCTTTCCGGCGGACAGCAGCAGCGGGTAGCCATTGCCAGAGCGTTGGCCAATCATCCGGCAATTCTGCTGGCGGATGAACCTACAGGTGCCTTGGATCAGCAGACCGGCCGTCAGGTTATGTCCCTTTTCCATGACCTGAACGAGGAAGGTAATACCATCATCATGATTACCCATGACATCGGCATTGCCAGACATGCTCAGCGTATCGTGCGCCTGCTGGACGGCGTGCTGACGGAGGGGGTGGCGGAAGATGCTTAAAGAAAGTCTCCGCATGTCTTGGGAAAATATTAAGGGCAACAAGATGCGCACCTTCCTGACCATGCTGGGCATTATCATCGGCGTGACGGCGATCATTGCGCTGATCACGGTGATGGAAGGCGCAACCAACGAAATTACCAGCCAGTTTACGGCACTGGGCGCAGGCAAGGTTAGCGTTACGGTTACGGGCACGCCCATGAAAAGCGGACTGAGCGATCAGGACATTGAAAACATTGCAGCCATTGACAACGTGGCTGGCGTAGATCCTACCACTTCCCTGACCCGGCACGTGGAAGCCAACGGCACACTGGTAGAAGACGTGACCATTGAAGGCCGCAGCGACTGCTACTTCAGCAACACCCCGGAGCTGATCGGCTCCGGTCGGGGACTGAAAGCGGCGGACATGGACAGCCATAGTCGGGTCTGCATCATCGATGGAACCCTGCGCACGGCTTTGTTTGCCAATGAAAATCCTGTGGGACAGGAAATCGTCTTCGGCGGTCTGACGTTCAAAATCGTGGGCTTGCTGGATGATGACAGTGATAACGACGTTATGAGTGCCATGTCCCTGATGCAGGGAGGCAACGATGGGGGACGAGTGATCATCTCTTATCAGGTGGCACTGCGGATGCTGGGCACGGGCAGTGTCAATTCCCTGACCCTGTACCTGAAGGATACCGATCAATCGGATGCCACCATCCAAAGCCTGAAGGAAACACTGAACGCTGCCTTCAATTATCGGGATAACGCCTACAATGTGCTGAATCTGGACAGTTTGCTGGATACCATGAATACCATGACCGGCATGATGACCACTCTGCTGGCAGGCATTGCATCCATTGCTCTGCTGGTGGGCGGCATCGGCATTATGAACATGATGCTGGTGTCTGTCACGGAGCGCACCACGGAGATCGGTCTGCGGAAGGCTCTGGGCGCAAGACCTAGACTGATTCAGACTCAGTTCCTGCTGGAAAGCGTGATGCTCAGCCTGATGGGCGGGATCATCGGCATCATCCTGGGCAACCTGATTTCTGCAGCCATTGCCGCATGGATCGGTTTTACCTTCGCCATGAGTCCCAGTGCTATTACGCTGGCCTTCTGCTTCTCCGCATCCGTCGGCATTCTGTTCGGCTGGGCACCTGCACGGAAGGCTTCCAGACTGAATCCCATTGATGCACTGCGGAGTATGTGATATAATCAATACAGATGAAGTGCAAAAGGGGAGAAAGCCCATGTTTACCATCCTGGTGGTGGAGGACGATCAGCCGCTGCGGAAGATGATGACCGCATTCCTGACCCTGAACGGCTATAAAACCGTAGGTGCCGGCAATGGGGAAGAAGCACTGAAAGCCATGGAAAGCGTGCTCCCGGATCTGGTCATTGCGGACGTGATGATGCCCGTTATGGATGGCTGGCAGCTGACCCAGGCGATTCGGGAAGCTTGGCCCATGATGCCCATTATCCTCGTCACCGCTCGGGACACCTTGGAGGATAAGCGGACAGGCTTTGCAGCCGGTGCAGATGATTACCTGACCAAGCCGCTGGATCTGGATGAACTGCTGCTGCATGTGGGTGCACTGCTTCGCAGATCCCAGGCCATGACCAGCCATAAGCTGACCGTTGGGGAAACGGTGCTGGACTACGATTCCTTGTCCGTTACAAGGGGCGACACGGTGCTGACCCTGCCGAAAAAGGAATTCTATCTCCTCTTTAAGCTTCTCAGCAGTCCCAAGCAGATTTTCACCCGGCGGCAGCTGATGGATGAAATCTGGGGCATGGATGCCCAAAGTGATGAACGCACGGTGGATGTGCACATTAAGCGGCTGCGGGAAAAATGTGAAGTGTTCCCCGACTTTTCCTTGGTAACGGTTCGAGGCCTTGGCTATAAGGCGGAGAAAAACGCATGAAGAAGCCAAACTTTCCCAAACCTTATACATTTCGCAGCAGGGTCATTTGTGCCCTGCTGCTGGTATGCTTGGCGGCAACCATGATCTCCTTCATGTGTGCCTACGTGGTGAGTCGGGTAAATGTGCAGAATGAGCTGAGTGCCGCACAGGTGGATGTAGCCATTACCCTGCTTGCTATGCAGCAGAAAACTTCCTTGCCGGTGGAAACATTGGCGCAAATGACTTCCTCCGGGGATGTATCTGTGACGGAAGTGGATCCGGAGCATTCAGGGCTGACGGACGATCAACTGCAGCAGCTGAATGAAAGGCTGATGCTGACCGTTACGAAGAACTTCACGGATATGCCGATTACCTACGTGTTGTTGGAAGACGGCATGGTGCGCATCAGCCCGGATGTGCATGTGAACATTTTCGCACGCACAGGGCTTCGATTCGCCATGGCAGGTGCTACCTTCACCCTTGTGTTTGCCCTGCTGGGGCTTTTGTCTGCCCAGGCCTTTTCCAGACCTGTATCCCAAATGACGGCTGCCACCAAGCGGCTGGCTAAGGGGGATTTTTCCGTCCGCTTGCCGGATGATAAGCCGGGTGAATTGGGGGAACTGCTTCGTTCCTTCAACAGCATGGCGGATGACCTGAGCCGCACAGCCTATTTGCAGAAGGACTTTATCAGCAGCATATCCCATGAATTTAAGACTCCCATTGCCTCCATCAAGGGGTATGCACGTCTGCTGCAAATGCCGGGGCTGGATGAGGAATCCCGGAATGAATACGTGAACATGATTGCCGGGGAAAGTGAGCGGCTGAGCCATATGTCTCAAACCCTGCTGCGGCTGACCAGCCTGGAAGAGCAGATGATGCCTGCCACCGTCACCACCTTCCGGCTGGATGAACAGCTGCGGGAAGTGCTTGTGCAGCTTGCCCCTGCCTGGGAAAATCGAAAGATTGATTGGCAGCTGGAGTTGTCTCCTGTGACCATTGCCTCGGATGAAGAACTGCTGCGCCAAGTGTGGGTAAACTTGATCCAGAATGCGGTGAAGTTCTCCGACGAGGGCGGCATTATCGAAATTCATGTGTATGCGGCAGGGGATGCGGTGGTGGAAGTCA
>CAVGBO010000009.1:0-15352 GCA_963627465.1 Phocaeicola dorei | reverse complement strand
GGTGCAGGATGGACTTCGCCCGGACGTGGTGGTGGTTGATCCTCCACGGAAGGGACTGGATCCGGCTGTGATTGAAGCCATGGCGAACGTATCCCCTCGGCGGATTGTTTACGTCAGCTGCAACGTGGCCACCCAGGCAAGGGATGCAGCTCTGCTGAAGGATCACGGCTACCTGCCTGAAAAGATCCAGCCGGTGGACATGTTCTGCTGGACAAGCGGTGTGGAAAACGTGTGTGTGTTCGTGAAAAAGTAAAAAACGTGCTGTTGCAGAACCTTGATCCTGCAACAGCACGTTTTCATTTGATGCCGTCTATTTACTTGAGCATGGATTCTTCCCAGCAGTCGAAGGGCTTCAGCTCCAGCAGCTCGGCCACGGTTGCGGCCACGTTGGCCAGGCCGAAATGACCGTCTTCCTTCAGCTCATGCCGTGCATCCTTGTCATAGACGATGAAGGGAACGGGATTCAGGCTGTGTGCCGTACGTACGGCCACGACACCCTTCTTGTTCTTCTCCAGCATCTGGTCTGCGTTGCCATGGTCGGCGGTAACAATCAGGATGGCGCCATATTCGTCGCAAGCCTTCTTCACACGAGCCAGGCACAGATCAACGGATTCCACAGCAATTTCCGTGGCCAGCAGGCTGCCGGTGTGGCCAACCATGTCGCCGTTGGGGTAATTGCAGCGGATGAAGCCATACTTGCCGCTCTTGATAGCCTCGATCACCAGGTCGGTCACTTCGGTTGCCTTCATCCAGGGGCACTCATCGAAGGAACGCACGTCGGAGGGAACCTCGGCGTAGTCTTCCAGCTCTTCGGAGAACTTCTCGGAACGGTTGCCGTTCCAGAAATAAGTCACATGGCCGTACTTCTGGGTCTCGGAGCAGGCGTATTCCTTAATGCCGTGCTTCACCAGCAGCTCGGTCAGGGTATTGCGGATTTCCGGAGGATTCACCAGGAAGGACTTAGGAATGCACAAATCGCCGTCATACTGGAGCATGCCGGCATACTTGACCTGAGGCACTACGCCACGATCAAAGTAGTTGAAGGATGCATCTCCGTCAAAGGCCATGGAAAGTTCCAGCGCACGGTCGCCACGGAAGTTAAAGAGGATGACGCTGTCCCCATCCTGCATCTTGCCCACGGGCTGACCGTCCTTGGCAATGACGAAGGCAGGCAGATCCTGATCGATCACGCCCAGTTCCTTCCGATAGGTTTCCACGGCTTCCTTGGCACTGGCGAACTGGCGGCCTTCCCCATGGACGTGGGTATCCCAGCCACGCTTCACCATATCCCAGTTTGCCTGATAACGGTCCATGGTGATCTGCATACGGCCACCGCCGGAAGCGATCCGTCCGTCGAAGGTGGCATCGTTCAGCTCGGCAAGCACGTCTTCCAGCTGCTGCACATATTCCAGAGCGGAAGTAGCGGGCACGTCACGACCATCCAGCAGGATGTGGCAGCGAACGGAGGTAATGCCTTCCTTCTTCGCCTCCTTCAGCATGGCAATCAGGTGGCTGATGTTGGAGTGCACATTGCCATCGGAAAGCAGACCCACAAAGTGCAGCGTGGAGTGATTGGCCTTGCAGTTGCCGGCCAGCTCTTTCCATGCGGCGGACTCATAAATCTTGCCGCTGAGGATGGACTCGTTCACCAACTTGGCACCCTGAGAATAGATCTGACCGCAGCCCAGTGCGTTGTGACCTACTTCGCTGTTGCCCATATCATCATCCGTAGGCAGACCTACAGCCGTGCCGTGTGCCTTGATGGTCAGGTAAGGCGCAGTAGCCTTGAATTCATCCAAAGTGGGGGTCGTTGCCTGCTTTACCATATTGCCGAGGGTTTCCGGCGTTTCACCCACGCCGTCCATCACAACCAGAACAACGGGTTTTTTCATCTTAGTAATCCTCCTGTCTGTGGGGAAGCGCATTGCCTGCGCATCCATTCCATAGCATAGACCATTCCGGGCAGATTGTCAACTCAGAAACAAGCGGTGAAGCGGGCTCCAGGCTTATGAATCGCCGTACTGCTCCACATATTCCTCCAGGCACAGATTTTCGTCCCGCATGATGAGGGCATGTTTGACGCCTACATAGCGGATGTGCCAAGGCTCTTCCGTAATGCCGGTGATGCTTTCCTTTTCCGCTGTGTAGCGGATGATGAAACCGTATTCCCAGCAATGTTCCGCCAGCCAAGTGCATTGCTTTGTGCCCTTAAAGGATTGCCCAGGCACGGTAATGTCAAAGGCCAGACCAGTGTGATGCTCACTGCCGCCGGGAAGGGCAACCAGCTTCAGCGCTGCTGCCCGGGCAGCCGAGGCACTCTTGCCCTGCTTACGGTACTCGTAAATCTTGTTATCCAGCAGCTTCTGCTGATAGCTTACGGAACGGTATCCGGCACTGACCTGCCAGGAAGAGATCCCTTCAGCCTGAGCAGCCCGAAGCATCTCCATGAGGGCATCCACCGCAACCCGAACCCCGTCAATGCCATTGGCCTTGATTTTCACCACGGATGCATCACAGTAGTCCGTCATGTTCACCAAGTCAACCGGCTCGTAATCCTCCGGCAGCATATGGTCAGCGTTGACCAGCAGAGGCATTGCTTCCTCGTCGAAAGAAACGACCGTCCCTTCTTCGGGGACGATCGTCGCAGTGTTTGTCGGAGCGGGGGTATCCGTCGGGGCAACGTAGGCTTTTGCATCATCGGCGAAAAGTGCCTTTCGGGTATCGCCGCCGAAGAGTCCGTCTGCATCCAGCCCATTCTGCTGCTGAAACAGCTTCACGGCCGCTTTGGTGCCGGCACCGTACTGCCCGTCAATCTCTCCGCTGTAATAGCCAAGGGTTTGCAATCTGGTTTGCAATTCCACAACTGCATCGCCGGAGGAACCTGCACGAAGCACTGGCTCCGGGGTAGGTTCATTAGGGTCAATGGTGACCTGCATCACATTGGCGGCTTCCGGTTCAGGGGTAGGGGTTGTGGCAGCTTCAATGGCCGTCAGCTGAGAAAGGCGAATCACATTGATCCCCAGCACAACAGCAAGAACAACCAGTGCGGTCATGAAAATCAGGCCAATCACCAGTGCCGGCGTAGGCTTTTTCGAACTGCTCATGCCGTTGCTCCCTTCTCGTTATTGATTGCCATCAATCCGGCCATTCGCCATCAAACACAAACTCTGCAGGGCCTTCCTGATATACGTGATTGTCATCCGGCGACCAGGAAAGGTTCAGCTCACCGCCGGGAAGGCGAACCACCGCATCCCGGTTGGCACGACCCGTCAGCACGGCGGCCACCAAGGCTGCACAAGCACCGGTACCGCAAGCCAAGGTTTCGCCGGCACCACGCTCCCACACACGCATCCGCAGCAGCTGCCGATTCATTACCTGCACAAACTCCACGTTGGTGCGGTTAGGGAACAGCGGATGATGCTCCAGCAGAGAGCCCACCATGGGCAGATCCACATCATCCGGGTCATCCACAAAAATGACACAGTGAGGATTGCCCATGGAAACGCAGTGAATGCGCCAGGTCATGCCGCCTTCCGTTACCGGATGAGCCAGCACAATCTCCCCGGGCAGATCCACGGGAATGCTTTGGGGATTCAGCGTCGGCGAACCCATATCCACCCGAACGGCATGCACCTTGCCGCCACGTTCCCGCAGCTGCAGGATTTTCAGCCCTGCGCCCGTCATTAGGGTCAGCTCTGTCTTGTCCGTCAGTCCACGTTCATAGACATACTTGCCGATGCAGCGGGTAGCATTGCCGCACATTTCGGATTCGCTGCCGTCGCTGTTGAAGATCCGCATACCGAAGTCCGCCACGTTGCTGGGCTCAATCAGCACCAGACCGTCAGCCCCGATGCCGAAGTGGGGGCGGCTCATGGCGACCGCCAATTCTTCCGGGTTCCGAACAATTTCCTCAAAGCAATTGACATAAATATAATCATTGCCGATGCCTTGCATCTTTGTAAAGTGCATACACGACACCCCCTTACTGTTCCCGTATCCATGCGAGAACAGAATAGATTATAACGTAATTCAAGGCGGACGTAAAGAAAAAACTTGGGTTCGTCCACCGCCGGCAGCATCAAGTGCGACGTACAGACTGAGGTTTGAAGGTTGATGCAGCCCTTTACACCTGCCAACTAGATTATTTTGAAAAGTGCAAGTAAATATATTGACACGTTGTAAAAAAAAGGTAGTATATTAGTGTCTCGTGTCACCGTTTCAAAAATCATAGGGAGGTAATGCTAATTTCAATTAGGTGCGCAAATTATCCATTCCTTACTAACACTCTCGTCGGCCGGTAAAAAGCAGCGACTGTGGTGCACGCAGACAAAAGCGTCCTGTCGTAAATGGTACTGGGTAATTGAAATGTAAACACTGTGTCAGACACACTATCGTGATTTTCGAAGAAAGAGGGAATTATTGTGGGAATTACAATCGTTAGCCGTCGGATTGGCCATCCTGTCACACGCACAACAACTACGACAACAATTCAGTATGGTTATTTTTTAAATGAAGTTAAGACTAACACTTTTTCAAAAAATGAATTTGATTCTGGTGCGAATCGTTGGGGGCAAGCCGGAGCAGAAATTCGCTTTTACAATGAAAGCGACCGTGATATTAAATATATAGACTTTCAGCTTGTACCGACTAATAGGGTCGGTGACGTTGTTGGCGGTATTGATTCTGTGTGTATAGTAAGAGCAACAGGTCCTTTCCACTCCCATCGATGTTCGTGTGCGACATGGAGTTACATTTGGGATGGATTTGAAATTAAGAATGTGTGTATTCTTAAAACTGTAATCACTTATTGGGATGGCAGTACTGAAACAGAAGACGACCACCGTTACGATAGAGCACTACGTTTGACTTGGACACGTCCAATTGTCCTAATGCTGTGTTCATTAGGTTTCTTTAGTGCTTGGATTGCTTTGCTTATATCTAGGAAAATATGGCAGTTATCATTTGTAAATTTGCTTCCTCTTTTTAGCTTTGTGCTAATGCTGACTTTTCCTCTTTTAGGTCTTTTCTTTTCTAGGAGAAATAATCAGCGTCTCACTATCATTTTTTCAGCGTTGAATATAACTTCTTGCATTGCTTATATTGTTACGGCAATAATTGGCAGCTGGTATAAAACAACGCGGTGGGGGATGTCAGAGTACAGAACAAATCAATGGTGGATGTCAGTTTTGCTACTTGTAATTTCAGTTATTCCCTTGCTGAAAGCGACCTGTGTAGGTGCATTCAAAAGTTCTTTCACTTCTGAGTCAATAACGAATAAGATTTGTATAGGCACATGCATTTTGGTTTCAATTCTTTTCTTTGTGATTTTAATCAATGCTCCTCATAATATCGTGCCAGCTGGATTTACGTCCGGAATGTTTATGGATCTTCTTTGGATTATATTGTATTCTTGTTTTCTTGCCGTCATAGCCAATCGTTTTCGTACTACGTATGATATTCACTACCGTAAATAAATGCAAGGAATCCCCTTGGGCGGTGCGGTGACAGCTGCGCAAGGGGATTCTTTTTATTTCATCTTCTCGTTTAATCTTCAAAGGGCATGCTGGTACGGTCCGCCTTTTGCAGCTCCGCATCCAGATCCGGCAGCATACCTGTTTCCTCCAGATAGGTGGCATCCTTCTGCTGCATTTGCAGCCGCTTGGTGTGCACATACGCCCGGTTGGAAGGGGTGGCCTTGTCCAGGGTCATGCTCATGATGCACTTGCCCCCTGCAGAGGCCTGAAACCGAAGCCGTACCATCAGCGGTCCGTGATGGGGGCAGGTGCACAGCCCGATGTACTTGTCCGCCGTCTGCCGCACATAGCCTTCCTCTTCCAGCTTGGTTTTCTTGCCGCACACAGGGCACCGGGGCGCAAGGGCATTTTCGCTGCTCACGGCCTGCTTCACGCTGTCGTAGCACTCGCCTTTCAGTCTGGTACGCTCCACCCGTCCCTGGCGGATCAGCTGCTTGGGCTGCTGGGGATACTTGAGCACTTCTGTCGGGTCAGGCAGCTTGGCAAACACCAATGCGGTGTAGTAGGCATCGTGGAGTGCATTGTGGAAGAAGCGATTTTCATCCGGTTCAATCTCCAACATGTCCATGGCGGCCTTCAGCCCCTTGCGCTCCTTGCACTTGTACACATCGCTGAACAGACACTGAATATCGCACAGGGGCGGCAGGGATACCGTGCAGCCGAAGAAGTCCATGTTCTGCTTCAGCACGCTTACGTCGTCACAGCCCCAGGTCAGCAGCACGTAATCATCACCGCACCAGGCGGCAAACTGATCCATGGCCTCCAGGAAGGTAGGGGCATCCGCCAATTCCTCCGACCCCAAATGGGTCATGCGCTTAATGCGGGGATGAATCTTCACATAGTGCTGAGGATGAATGGGAATGGAGATGCTGTCCACCACCTGAAACCGGTCATCCACCTTTACTGCACCGATCTGGATCATCTCGAAGATCAGCCGATCTCCTACCTCCCGATAAACCTGACTCTGATAGTTGAGGGGCTGATTCCATTCCAGATCAATGATAATGTAATGCACGAAATACACACCTCATATTTCAAAGGATTCCATCAACGTATTCATTCCTGCTCGAAGGAAGCTGCGGCGGCAGCACGTCCGGCAGCGGCGCCGGTGCTCCAGGCGATCTGCAGGTTATAGCCGCCGGT
Organism: Phocaeicola dorei; assembly: GCA_963627465.1. GTDB lineage: Bacteria > Bacillota > Clostridia > Christensenellales > Aristaeellaceae > CAKUFA01. Next base: position 8,675 of record CAVGBO010000009.1, on the reverse strand, counting down.
GTGGGCATCCACGTCCAGCAATTCCCCGGCAAAGTACAGGCCGTGAACCAGCTTGCTTTCCATGGTGGAGGGCGTAACTTCCTTCACAGAAACGCCGCCCCTTGTCACAATGGCCTCCGCCAGGGGACGAAGCCCCGTTACGGGGATAATTAAGCATTGGAGGGTATGCAGGAGTTTCTCACGGTCTTCCTTGGTGATTTGACCGCAAACCACGTCGCCGTTTACCCCTGCCAGGGCAGGGAACTCTTCTGCCAGTTTTCCCGGCAAAAGGGACGGCAGCACGTTTCGCAGCTGCTTCCGATTCTGGGCTGCGAACTCTCGCTGAAGCCGGGCATCCAGCTGTTCCGGCGTAAGGGCAGGCTTCAGGTTTAGTTCCACCCGTGCCTCTGTCAGCTTCTCCGGCAGGTGACAGCTCATTTCCAGCACCAAGGGGCCGGAAATGCCGAAATGGGTAAACAGCATTTCACCCTGCTCCCGGTAAAGCCGCTTCTTTCCGCTTTGCAGGGTCAGGGTCACATTCTTCAAGCTAAGCCCCTGCAGGCGGCGAACCCACTCCGCATCACTGACCAAGGCGGAAAGCACCGGCGTAGGGGGCAGCACGGTGTGTCCCAGCTTTTCTGCCAAACGATAACCGTCTCCATTGGAGCCGGTGACAGGATAGCTCTGTCCCCCGGTAGCAAGGATCACCTGACCGGCAGGCAGTCGTTCTCCCTGCTGGGTAACGACACCCTGCACCTGACCGTCCTCCACCAGAATATCCTGAGCTTTGGTATTCAGCCGAACCTTAACCCCTGCCTGCTGCATGAGCCGGGTCAGGGTACGGGTCACATCGCTTGCTTTTTCCGTTGCCGGAAAGACCCGCCTTCCTCGCTGCACCACCACGGGGCAGCCGTTTTCCTCCAAGAGGGACATCATGTCCTGAGGAGTAAAACCGTTCAGCGCACTGTACAAGAAACGGGGATTGTGGGCAACCTGCTGCATAAATTCATCCAAGGTGCAGTCGTTGGTCAGGTTGCATCGTCCCTTGCCGGTGATATAAACTTTCTTCCCCAGCTTCTCATTGCCTTCCAGCAGAGTCACGCTGCCCCCGCTCAAGGCGCACTGCAGTGCCGCCATCATGCCTGCGGCGCCGCCCCCGATTACGATCACCTCAGTCATGGGCATTTTCCTCTTCCAAATAGATCGAGTAGGTATCCCAAATGCCCTCCAACTGGTGGAAATGCTGGCTCAACTCTTCCTTCCGGTGGAGTCCCAGTGCCACCAGCAGGGCATTGATCACGCTCAAGGGTGCGGCCAGAGAGTCAACGAAGGATGCCATATCCGTGCGGGCCGTCAGGCACACGTCCGCTATTTCATTCAAAGGGGACATGGGGCCATCGGTCAGTGCCACCACCTGGGCATTGTGCTTCTTGGCAAAGCGCATGGCCTCCAGCGTCCGGGTGGAATACCGGGGGAAGCTAATGCCCACCAGCACATCATCGGATTCAATCCGAGCAATCTCCTCGTAAACATCAGCCACGGAGGAAGCCACCAGATGCACACCATCGAAAATATAATTCAGATAATAGCTCATGAACTGCGCCAAGGGTGCAGCGGAACGCATGCCCATGACATAAATATGCTTGGCGTTCAGGAGGCGATCCACCACCTGCTGGAAAACCTGCTGATCCATTTCCTCCATGGTTTCCCGAAGGTTCTGGATGTCGCTTTTCAGTACGGTGCTCAGGGCGGCGTCCGGGCGAATATCCGTGGCCATTTCGAACCGCTGATTGGCCGTCAGCCGGTGGCTCACCAGCTCCTGCAAAGCCCGCTGCAGCTGGGGATAGCCTTCGTAGCCCAAAGCCGATGCAAACCGAACCACTGTGGACTCGCTGACGCCTACACTTTCTCCCAGGCGGCTGGCCGTCATAAATACCGCCTTATCATAGTGATCCACAATATATTGTGCGATGCGGCGATGGCCTTTGCTCAGGCGCTTGCCGGAGTGATTCAGCCGATCGATAACATCTTGCATATCCTGCATGGCAGGTGTACCTTCTTTCCCACGTTTGGGGCAACCAATCGCCCAAGAAACACCGGTCAACGGCCGATGCGCAAACCTTACTCATTATAAAGGAAGCATTTCCATTTTGCAAGGGCGGATGAGAAAATTGCAGAAATTGCAGGGTTTCGTGCAAGGATGCAAATGACAGAAATTACATCTTGACCATATTCCGATTCCATGGTATACTATCCAAGTAACTGAATATGACATGTTGTCACTTTCGCTTGACATGGAGAAGTACCCAAGAGGCCGAAGGGGCTCCCCTGCTAAGGGAGTAGTGTGCGATAAGCGCAGCCCGGGTTCAAATCCCGGCTTCTCCGCATTGAAAAGCCCTTGTACCGTAACAGGTGCAAGGGTTTTCTTTTACACCAATAGATCCAAACAAAACGCACTGTGTTCCAAGAATTCACTCGAAACACAGTGCGTCTTACATTGTCTCTTTTATGATGCTTCCGTGGTGCGGTGTCGGCGTTGGTTCAAATCCGTAAACAGGGTGGAAAAGAACATGCTGATGGTTGCCGCTGCAAGCCCTGCTACAATCAGGTACCAGGTGGCCGCTTTGCGTACGTTCAGGAAGGAATAGGGGATCTTCTCCTCCGGCACCACGTTCAGCAGAATCAGCGTAATCATGGTAACCGCATAGAGAATGATGAAAATCAACCCGTTCAGCCGATCCCGAGGCTTCAGTTCGCCGGGATAGTAGGCATACCGCACGAAAGAAAACATGGTGATGAGGGGCACGATGACGTGCATGTTGATCATGTCGTACCGGGCGAAGACCGGCTTGTCCTTCACGAAGGGAAGCAGGCCGATGAGTACCACCATCAGGATCAATGCTTCCGTCACGGCAGAGGACAAATGAAGAAAGTAGCACACCCGGGAAGGCAGGCTTCTCTTCTTCGTCAGCTCAAGAATGCGTTGTACGGAGATGATCGCAGCCACAAGCACCGCAAACAGGGTACCGTCGCAGGTCATTTCCCGCAGGCAGGAAACGGCACTGCCCTCGTAATTCGCCTTGTACAGGAAGGCAGTAATGCCCAGAAAAAACGTCAGCACATTCAGGCATAGGTGGATTCTCGCTTGCGTGGGAGAAAAGACCGGCGACATGGGCAAAACTCCTTTCCTGACAAGGACCTTCAAGGGAACAGCAGCCCTTTAGTTATTGTTGTACCGCCATTGACGGGCACGGTCACCGGCGGAAAGAATCTTCTTCCGCATGCGCAGCGTCTTGGGAGTGATTTCCAGCAGCTCGTCATCATCGATGAACTCCATGCACTCTTCCAAGGTCATGGGATGCACGGAAATCAGCCGCATGGCATCTTCAGAGGCGGATGCGTTACGCATGTTGGTCACGTGCTTCTGCTTGCACACGTTTACCACCAGATCGTCCGGGCGGGCGTTCTGGCCAACGATCATGCCTTCGTACACATTCTGCTGGGCACCGATGAACAGGGTGCCACGCTCCTGGGCATAGAACAGGCCGTAGGAGGTACTGACACCGGTTTCGTGTGCCACCAGAGCACCCACGTTCCGGTGGGGAATGTCGCCCTTCATGGGCTCATACCGTTCGAAGGTGGCGGACATAATGCCCTCGCCACGGGTATCGGTCATGAATTCGCTGCGATAGCCGAACAGGCCACGGGAAGGCACCAGGAACTCCAGACGAACCCGATCCAGGCCGCTCATGTGCTCCAGGGTACCACGGCGGCGGCCGATCTTCTCAATCACGGCACCGGCGCTGGCCTGAGGCGTATCCACCACCAGCCGTTCAATAGGCTCGCACTTCACGCCGTCAATCACCTTGTAAATGACCTGAGGCTTGCTGACAGCAAACTCATAGCCCTGACGGCGCATGTTTTCAATCAGGATGGACAGGTGGAGCTCACCACGGCCGCACACTTCGAAAGCGTCGGTGGAGTCCGTGTCGTTGACACGCAGGCTCACGTCCGTCTGCAATTCACGCATCAACCGGGCACGCAGGTGACGGCTGGTCACGTAGGTTCCCTCACGGCCGGCAAAGGGGCTGTCGTTGACACGGAAGGTCATGCTCACCGTGGGCTCGGAAATCTTCACGAAGGGCAGAGCTTCGGGGGTGGAAGGATCACACACCGTGTCGCCGATGGAGATGTCCTCCATGCCGCACAGTGCCACAATGTCGCCCATGCTGACGGATTCAGCAGGTACACGCTTCAGTCCATCATACTGGAACAGACCGCTCAGCCGCCACATGGGACTGGTCACGCCGGTTTCCATGTTGGTGTGCACCACATTCATGCCGGACTTAAAGGTACCCCGGGTGATACGACCCACGCCGATACGACCCACATACTCGCTGTAGTCGATGGTGGAAACCAGCACCTGTGCAGGGCCGTCAGGATCTCCCTCGGGAGCGGGAATGTACTTCAGGATGGCATCGAACAGGGGACGGAGATCCGTGCCGGGCTGCTCCATGTCCAAGGTGGCGGTACCCTTCCGTGCACTGACGTAGAGGATGGGGTTCTCGATGGTGCTTTCATCGGCTTCCAAGTCAATGAGCAGATCCAGAATCTCGCCCACCACTTCATCGCACCGAGCATCAGGACGGTCGATCTTGTTGATGACGATCAGCACCTTCAGCTTCAGCTCCAGTGCCTTCTTCAGCACGAAACGGGTCTGGGGCATGGGACCTTCGAAGCTGTCCACCAGCAGCAGCACGCCGTCTACCATCTTCAGCACACGTTCCACTTCGCCGCCGAAGTCAGCGTGACCGGGGGTGTCCACAATGTTGATCTTGTGTCCCTGATAGTGGACAGCCGTGTTCTTGGACAGGATGGTAATGCCGCGTTCACGCTCGATGTCGTTGGAGTCCATTACCCGATCCACCGTCTGCTGATTTTCACGGTACACGCCGCCCTGCTTCAGCATCTGATCCACCAGGGTGGTCTTGCCGTGGTCAACGTGGGCAATAATAGCAATGTTGCGAATATCTTCACGAATCATGTTCTTACTAAACCTCCAGAAATGTTAGGTCGCAGATTTGCATCAAAGCCGATTGGCGGTCTCCGCCAATTCAAGACCTTCATTATTTTCACAGGCCAGACGAATGCTCCATTCATTTTCGAACAGCAGCACGTCCCTGCCCCGGCTGTCCTTGGCACGGCCGGAGGTGGAGGTCAGCTTCAGATCCTCCACAGCCTTCGGGGTTTTCACCACCCAGCGGACAAAGTGGAAGGGCATGCCCTCCATGACGATGTCCGTCTGATATTCCGTTTTCAGCCGATGTTCCAGCACTTCAAACTGCAGCACGCCGACCACGCCCACCATGAATTCTTCACGGCCGGTCTCTGTGCGGATGAAGGTTTGGATGGCACCTTCCTCCGCCAGCTGGCTAATGCCCTTCTGGAACTGCTTGCGCTTCATGCTGTCCAAGGGGCGAACCCGATTGAAAAATTCAGGAGCGAACACGGGGATGTTCTCATAGTGCATCTTGGGACCGCAGGAAAGGGTGTCTCCCAGCTGATAAATGCCAGGATCAAACAGGCCGATGATGTCGCCTGCCCAGGCTTCCTCCACAGCTTCACGCTCATCCGCCATGAACTGTTGGGGCTGCTTCAGGGCAACGGTTTTATTCGTGCCGGAGTGCCACACTTCCATGCCCTTTTCAAAGGCACCGCTGACAATGCGCATGAAGGCCAGCCGATCCCGGTGGGCAGGGTTCATGTTCGCCTGAATCTTGAACACAAAACCAGAAAAGTAGGGCTCCTCAGGGCCGATCATGCCGGCATCGCTCTGCCGGGGCAGGGGCGGCGGCGTGTATTGCAGGAAACGATCCAGGAAGGGCTCCACACCAAAGTTGGTCACGGCAGAGCCGAAGAACATGGGCGTCAGTTCGCCCCGGCGTACAGCTTCCAGATTGAAGGCGTCACCGGCCTCATCCAGCAGCTCGATTTCCTCATGCAGCCGATCCCGATAATGCTTGTCCAGCAAGGTTTCCAGCATGGGATCATCCACGGCAATGTCGGTTTTCTCCACCATCTTTTTGCCGTGGTCGCCGCCAGTGTACAGCTCCACCATTTTCGTATCCCGGTGGTAGACGCCCTGAAAATCTCCATCCACGCCGATGGGCCAGTTAATGGGGCAGGAGCGGATGCCCAGCACCTGCTCCAATTCTTCCATCAGCGCAAAGGGATCCTTGGCGGCTCGGTCCATTTTATTCACAAAGGTAAAAATCGGTATATTCCGCATCCGGCAGACCTTGAACAGCTTAATGGTCTGGGCTTCCACGCCCTTGGCGGCGTCAATCAGCATAACCGCCGCATCGGCAGCCACCAGCACCCGGTAAGTATCCTCAGAGAAGTCCTGGTGTCCGGGAGTATCCAGAATGTTGATGCGGAATCCGTCATATTCAAACTGCATGGCAGAAGAGGTGACAGAAATGCCACGCTGCTTTTCAATGTCCATCCAGTCGGAAGTGGCGTGTTTGTCGCTCTTGCGAGCCTTTACACTGCCAGCAGACCGAATGGCTCCGCCATAAAGCAGAAGCTTCTCGGTCAGGGTCGTTTTGCCGGCGTCAGGGTGAGAAATAATGGCAAAGGTTCTCCGCTTTTCCACCTGCTCATGCAGCATGTCGCGGAAAGCCTGTGTATCACGTGCGGGTAACATGGTTCATCCTCCTTCGTTGTAGGGGTTCTTTTTGCTCCTAGGCCGTCAGAGGGAATCAGTCCCCATCAGTGCAGGAGGACGGGACCTTCGGCGTCTAATGCGAGGCACATTCCTGTAAAGCACAGGCAGCGCCCTGTTCAGCATCGCCATACAATCCCTCCTTCATGCTTCCCTAAAAAGGAAAAAGTCAACTGCTTATTTTAGAACGGGAAAGGCAGGATTGTCAAGGTTTTGGGCGGTGGATTTCGCAGGAGTTCCATGACAAATTCGAAACAATCAGAGGACCAGAATTTTCCTTTCGGCGACGTTTTTTGCTTTCCTTTCCTCCCCAAAATAAAAATAAAAAAGGGGTTGATTTTTCCCTCAGCATGTGCTATACTATCAACGTTGCCGATAGCGCAACGTGCTGATATAGCTCAGTTGGTAGAGCGCATCCTTGGTAAGGATGAGGTCGGCGGTTCAAATCCGCCTATCAGCTCCATAGGACTCCTTGAAGTGTGACGCTTCGAGGAGTTTTTTATTGTGCTTCCGCCAGACGGTTTTCAACATAAACAAATCCATCGTTGACTTTTCTTCCTGCTATTCGCTGCAAAATACGCTTTTACTTAAATTCAACCGTCTTTCCGATGAAGCTGCCGTACGCTTTAATTGCAATAACATTTTCGCCCAAGTCGTACACCATCACAGGTTCATACTCCACGCCGTCAATCACATAATGCCAGTACGGTCTAAATGGCGTGTCTTCATCCAGTGTAAGAATTGTCCCTTCGTTTGGCACTTCCCACTCATCAATAATCTTCGTCATTGCACTCCCCCCTTATAGTTTAGTGTTACGTCGCACTGTTCTTCAGTGGGTGCGATTTTATGTCTTTCTTATTTCAAAAAAATACCGTTGTTCCATCCTCACTTGAATTCAACTGTCTTACCGATGAAGTTGCCAACTTTCTCTATTGCAATGATGTTTTTTCCCATGTCATAGGCTATCACCGGATCGTATTCAACGCCATCAATCACATAATACCAAATTGGCTGATGCGGGACATCTTCGTCAAGGGTCAGAATCGTATATTTATTTCCCACAATCCACTCATCAATAATCTTCCTCATTGCGCTTCTCCTTATAGTTTGGCGGTACACCATACTGTCGTTCATGAGATGTCATCGCTTGACTACTCGAAGAATTTGCCCCTCGCCGATTTCTTCGGTATATGTATCTCCATCCTTATCAATATCGGCTATGAAATACCCATCGCCAAACACTTCCACGATGCTCGCTTCCGTTCCGTCCTTTAGCAAAACGCGGTCAAACTCTGCAATCTTCATTCTTTCGTTGTCCATTGCAAACGTTCCATCCTCACTTAAATTCAACCGTCTTCCCGATGAAACTGCCGTATGCTTTAATCGCAATGGCGTGCTTCCCTGCATCGTAAATTATTTCCGGTTCGTATTCCATTCCATCAATCGTATAACGCAAGTACGTTTTGAACGGTACATTTTCATCAAGAATGAGAATCGTTCCTTCATTCGGTATTTGCCACTCGTCAATCACCTTCGCCATTGTGTTCCTCCTATAGAAGCCTGCACATCATCTTGCATACATTTCTGACAATAGTTTTCCAAGCGGTTCTCCATCAATCATAAAATGCGCAAGCATGTCTTCGTCATCCCTGAAAATTTGTTCTGTTTCTTCATGGTACTGTTCAGCGATATTGATTCCTTCATCGCACCACGCAAGAATAGTGTAAAGCCTTCCTCGGCACTCAAACTCAATATCATCACCCATGCTGATGCGAAAAAGAAGACCGTCCCGTGTCATACTTTTCCTCATCTTGATTTCCATCGCGGTCTTCCCTCCTTAATGATGTTGCCATCTTATTCCTTGCGTTTATTATATTGCTTCGCATGCTGTTTTGCAACACTTACTCAGCCGTGCCGCACGGCCCCAACGTCATATTACAAAAGTATGAAGTTCATCGCTTCAGCAAGCAAA
>CAVGBO010000008.1:0-11326 GCA_963627465.1 Phocaeicola dorei | reverse complement strand
GTGCAAAACGCCACAAAGCAGCGAAGCCACTTTGTCAATTCCCTCAGTGATGGAACAGCCGCATATGGGTGAAGCACATCACCATGTGATACAGGTTGCATACCTCAATCACGTTGTCATCCCGGATAGAGCCGCCGGGCTGGGCCACATAGCTGACCCCGGAGCGATGGGCACGCTCAATGTTGTCTCCAAAGGGGAAGAAAGCGTCGCTGCCCAGAGCCACCCCGGTCTGCTGACGGAGCCAGGCCTGCTTTTCCTCCCGGGACAGGCCTTCCGGCTTCCGGGTAAAGAACCGCTGCCAGCGGCCTTCTGCCAGCACTTCTTCCGCTTCATCGGAAAGATATACGTCAATGGTATTGTCTCGGTCGGCACGGCCGATTTTCTCCACAAAGGGAAGAGCCAGCACCTGGGGATGCTGCCGCAGCAGCCACTTGTCTGCCTTGTCACCGGCCAGGCGGGTGCAGTGAATGCGGCTCTGCTGCCCGGCACCGATGCCGATGGCCTGACCGTCCTTGGCATAGCACACGGAATTGGACTGGGTGTACTTGAGCACGATCAGTGCTACCATCAGGTCACGCTTGGCTTCCTCCGGCAGGTCGTGATTCTCGGTCACAATATCCTCCAGCAGGTGTTCGTCAATAACGAATTCATTCCGTCCCTGCTCGAAGGTCACGCCGAAGACCTGCTTCCGCTCCACTGGGGCGGGGCGGTAGGCAGGGTCAATGACCACAATGTTGTAGTTGCCCTTCTTCTTGGCCTTCAGCAGCTGCAGGGCTTCTTCCGTGTAGCCGGGAGCGATAATGCCGTCGGACACTTCCGGCTTAATGAGCCGGGCGGTGCTTTCGTCGCACACGTCGCTGAGGGCGATCCAGTCCCCGAAGGAGGACATCCGATCCGCACCCCGTGCCCGGGCATAGGCGCAGGCCAGGGGGGACAGTTCCTGATCCCCCACGAAGTAAATCTTCCGCAGGGTGTCCGTCAGGGGAAGACCCAGGGCGGCACCAGCAGGGCTTACATGCTTAAAGGAAGCGGCGGCAGGCAGATGGGTGGCACGCTTCAGTTCGCTGACCAGCTGCCAGCCGTTCAGTGCGTCCAGAAAATTGATGTAGCCGGGCTTACCGTTTAATACCTGAATAGGAAGCTCTCCCTGCTCCATAAAAATGCGGGAAGGCTTTTGATTGGGATTGCAGCCGTATTTTAATTCCAGCTCCTGCATGGTATCCTCCTCAGCAGCAATGCTTGTTCACGATTCGTGTCTGCTCCGTGTGATCCTTCAGGGAAATGAAGCGGACAAACAGGCTCACCTTGTTGTCCTCATTCAGCCCTGACCAAATGCTTTGGGTCAGGGTATCCATGTCCCCGGCAAGGGTCACACGCTCCGGCTCACCCTCAAAGGAGGGAATGGGCTGCCCATTGCACCGGTAGGTGTGGATGAAGTGCCCGATGCCCGGCCGGGGGAATTCGTATTCGAAGAAGTACCGCCGGGGATAGGCAGGGTCGTTTTCGTCGGACTTCAGGATGGAGAGCTTGTAGGACGCTTTGTCCCCCGTCAGGGTCACAAGGCCGGAAATGCGGGGGGTGAAGTTGGGGGCGTCCGGCTCAAAGGTGCGGGTGCGCAGGGCTTCCTCGAAGGTCTTGCCCTGGGCAAGGAAATCATACACCGTGTCCGTCTGATCGCCGTTGGTCACAATGGTGGTATCTCCCAGGGTGCGCACGGGGGCATAAATAATCAGGCTGGGATCCACCATTTTGCTTTCGTCATAAGCTTTGGTGATGATGCCTCCGTCCTTCTCCTGAAAGATCCGGTTCCGGCTGTTCTCGCTTCTGCCCATGATAAAGTAGGCAATCACCATATGTTCCCCGGCTTCGTCCATGCCAAGGACAATGCCCCGACCGGGATACTCGTTGCCGGCAATGGCGTCATGAAGATGCTGTGTGGTCATAGAAACCTCCTCAATTTTGCTGGATGGATGCGGCCACCTGCTGCACGGCCATGGGCAGCAGCAGCCATTCCGCCTGTTCCATCACCCGGCGCTGCAGGGTTTCCGGCGTGTCTCCGGGAAGCACATCCACCGCCTTCTGGGCGATGATGTCTCCTCCGTCGGTGATTTCATTCACGAAGTGCACCGTTGCCCCGGTGACCTTCACCCCTCGCTTAAGTACCGCCTCGTGCACGTGCAGGCCGTAGAACCCGTCGCCGCAGAAGGAGGGAATCAGGCTGGGATGAATGTTCAGAATCCGGTGGTCGTAGGCTTGAATCACGTTTTCCGGCAGGATGGTCAGGAACCCGGCCAGCACCACCAGCTGAATGTGATGCTCCTTCAGCAGAGCCAGCAGCCGCTGACCATACAGGGCAGGGTCTTCTCCCTTTTCCTTGTGCAGAACGCAGCCTTCAATGCCGGCAGCCTTCGCCCGCTCAAGGGCATAGGCCTTGGAGGTGGAGGCGACCACCAGAGCGAGGTGTACGTCCGGCAGCTTCCCGGCGGCCTTTGCGTCAATGATGGCCTGCAGATTGGTCCCTCCGCCGGATACCAGCACCGCCACGTTTACCATAGCACAACACCCTTCTCTCCTGCAACAATTTCGCCCAGCAGGTAGGCATTTTCTTCTCCGTTGGCGTGAAGGATGTCCAGGGCACGGTCAGCGTCCTCCTTGGCCACGGTGATGGTCATGCCCACGCCCATGTTGAAGGTGTTGAACATGTCACGCTCCGGCACGTTGCCTTCCCGGGCAATCACGTCAAAGATGGGCAGCACCCGCACATCACTTTTGCGGATGCTGGCGCAGCAGCCTTCCGGCAGGGAGCGAGGAATATTCTCATAAAAACCGCCGCCGGTAATGTGGCTGATGGCCTTGGGGCGAAGTGCCTCCAGCAGCGCCAGCACAGGCTTCACGTAAATCTTGGTGGGGGTCAGCAGGGTTTCCCACAGGGGCTTATCCAGCTCCGGATACTGCCGGTTTTCGCCACCTTCGCCGATGCGGAACACCTTCCGCACCAGGGAGAAACCGTTGGAGTGCACGCCGGTGGAGGGCAGTGCCAGCATCACGTCCCCCGGGCGAACGGAAGAGGGATCAAGGATGCGGCTCTTGTCCACAATGCCCACGGAGAAGCCGGCCAGGTCGTAATCATCCTCCGGCATCATGCCGGGATGTTCCGCCGTTTCTCCGCCGATGAGGGCGGACTGTGCCTGCACGCAGCCTTCTGCTACGCCGGACACAATGGCGGCGATCTTCTCCGGCACGTTTCTGCCGCAGGCAATGTAGTCCAGGAAGAACAGGGGCTTTGCGCCGCAGCAGATTACGTCGTTGACGCACATGGCCACGCAGTCAATGCCGATGGTATCGTGTCGATCCAGCATCATGGCAATCTTCAGCTTGGTACCCACTCCGTCCGTGCCGGAGACCAGCACCGGTTCCGTCATGCCCGTCAGGTTAGGGGCAAACAGGCCGCCGAAGCCGCCGATGCCGTCCACACATCCGGGGGTTACGGTGCGTGCCACGTGCTGCTTCATCAGCTCCACAGCCTTGTAGCCGGCGGTAATGTCAACCCCTGCTGCCTTGTAGCTTTCGCTTTCGCTCTTCATCATGGTGCCGCTCCTTTACACTTCTTCCCCGGAAGCGTTCTTCCGGTGGATGGGCTGGTCAAACTTGTCCTTGGCGGTATGTTTGGGAGGATCCACGGGATAATGGCCGCAGAAGCAGCCCTTGCAGAAGCCGCAGTGGCTGTCCGCTGCCAGCTTGTCGCAGGACTCCAGGGACAGGTAGCCGATGGAGTCCGCCCCGATGATCTGCCCCACCTCTTCAATGGTGTGATGGGCGGCAATGAGCTTATCCTTGCTGTCCACATCCGTGCCGAAGAAGCAGGGATCGGTAAAGGGAGGGGAGGAAAGCCGCACATGGACTTCCTTTGCCCCGGCATCCCGGAGGAGCTTCACAATCCGGGCACTGGTGGTGCCCCGCACAATGGAGTCGTCCACCATCACCACCCGCTTGTCCTTCACCGTGGCGGAAATCACGTTCAGCTTAATCCGCACCGCATCCTGCCGAGCCTTTTGACCGGGTTGGATGAACGTGCGGCCGATATACTTGTTCTTAATAAAGCCGATACCGTAGGGTATGCCGCTGGTGCGGCTGTAGCCCATGGCGGCATCCAGCCCGGAATCCGGCACGCCGATGACCACATCCGCCTGCACGGGGTGATCCAGTGCCAGAAAGCTGCCTGCCCGAAGCCGTGCCTGATGGACGCTGCTGCCGTCAATCACGGAATCAGGGCGGGCAAAGTAAATGAATTCGAAGACGCACATGCCGTCGTGGCAGGCACCGGGCACCTTGTAGGAGCGGATGCCCTCCTGATTGACCACCACCACCTCGCCAGCCTCAATGTCCCGGACAAAGGTGGCACCGATGGCATCCAGGGCGCAGCTCTCCGAGGCGAAGACCACGTCGTTTCCGATTTTGCCCATGCATAGGGGACGGAAGCCGTGGGGATCTCGGCAGGCAATGAGCTTGGTAGGACTCATAACCACCAAGGAGTAAGCCCCCTTGATCACCTGCATGGCACTGAGCACCGCTTCCTCCACGGAGCCGCACTTCAGCCGCTGCTGGGTGATGATGTAGGCAATGACCTCCGTGTCCGATGTGCAGTGGAAGATGGCACCGTTTTTCTCCAGCTGCTCCCGCAGCTCGTAGGCATTGGTCAGGTTGCCGTTGTGGGCTACCGCCATGGCGCCCTTTTGATGATTGATCAGCAGGGGCTGGGCATTGGCGCGGATTCTTCCGCCCATGGTGCCGTAGCGGCAGTGACCCACCGCCATGGTGCCCTCCGGCATTTTGCTGAGAACGTCCTGGGTGAAGACTTCCGCCACCAGTCCGTTATCCTTGTGGATGGCCATAACGCCGTCGTCGTTGACCACCATGCCGCAGCTTTCCTGTCCCCGGTGCTGCAGGGCGTAAAGGGCGTGGTAGGTATCCGCCACAACATGCCGGTCGGATGGGTCTGCCCGGTAGATACCGAACACGCCGCATTCCTCGTGGAGCTTGTCAAAGGGCATTTCGTCCATGGTTGTACTCCTTGCTGATTGTGATTCGGGGAGAAACGCTTTCAAAAGGGGGCTTGACCATCGCCCCTTTTTGAAAGCAGAAGCGTGGGTGGAAGGAGAATCTTACTCGCCCATGAGCCGCTTGCGGATTTCAATGTAGGCGTCTTCCACATTGCCCAGATCCCGGCGGAACCGATCCTTGTCCAGCTTTTCACCGGTGGTAGCGTCCCAGAAACGGCAGGTATCGGGGCTGATTTCATCTGCCAGCACCAGCTGACCGTCATTGGTAATGCCGAACTCCAGCTTGAAGTCAATCAGCTCAATGTTCACGTCCTTCAGGTAGGCGGTCAGCAGCTCGTTAATGCGCAGGGCATAGGCGGCAATCTGATCCAGCACGGACTTTTCCACCCAGCCCATGGCCATGATGTGGTACTCGTTTACCATGGGATCTCCCAGGTCATCGTCCTTGTAGCAGTATTCCAGCACGGTCTTCTTCAGCTTGGTGCCCTCCGGCAGACCCAGCCGCTTGGAGAGAGAACCAGCCGCAATGTTCCGCACAATCACTTCCAGGGGCACAATGTGCACCTTCTTCACCAGGGTCTCCCGGTCGGAGATTTCCTCAATGTAGTGGGTGGGGATGCCGTTCTTCGCCAGCATCTGCATCAGGAAATTGGTCACCCGGTTGTTGATGACACCCTTGCCCAGAATGGTGCCCTTCTTCAGGCCGTTGAAAGCGGTGGCATCGTCCTTGTAATCCACCAGCACCACGTTGGGGTCGTCCGTTGCGAATACCTTCTTGGCCTTGCCTTCATAGAGCTGTTCCAGCTTCTGCATGTTCATTTCCTCCTCATATCTTTGAATGTTCGTGTTTTACATGATTTGCAGGGCTGCATCTTTTGCCAGTACGGCATCGTGCTGAGCCTTGCGCATTTGAGTCAGCTTCTCGGCTAAGGCAGTGTCTTCCACTGCCAGAATTTGTGCGGCCAGCAGAGCAGCGTTGGCTGCCCCGTCAATGGCCACCGTGGCGACCGGCATGCCGCTGGGCATCTGCACCGTGGAAAGGAGAGCGTCCAGCCCATCCAGGGTGGAGGACTTGACGGGAATGCCGATGACCGGCAGGGTGGTCTGCGCCGCCAGGGCACCGGCCAAATGGGCTGCCTTGCCTGCGGCGGCAATCAGCACGCCGAAGCCCTGCTCCCGGGCACTTTGGGCAAAGGCCGCCGCCTCCGCCGGGGTGCGGTGTGCCGAGTAAACATGGGCTTCATAGGGAATCTCCAGCTTCTTCAGCTGTTCGAAGGCTCCCTTGAGCACCGGCAGATCGCTGTCGCTGCCCATGATGACTGCAACCTTCTTCACCTTGAATCGCAACCTCCTTCACGAAAAAAGCGCCGCCTGTTCAGTGTGCTGAATGGCTGCGCTGAAGTATATACCTGTCCTTCATGCAAAAGGAAGCCTGCCCCAGGGAACGACCGGTTCGAATGCTGCCGTAACGCATGGGATGACCTCCTTTTGCCCCCTTCTTGCCCGACAAGCATGCAAGAATGCACACATCATCGGGTGCTCTTTATCCTACCTGATGAAAGGAGCGATGTCAAGAGATTTTCCGAACTATTTTTTGAATAATTCTAAATTCGTTTGGAAAAAGTGAACGTTCGGAAAACGGGATCTTCGTTTTCTTCCTATAGAGAGCATGTGAAATGTTTGACGTGATGCCACGGATTGGTTACAGGAAACTTAAGGTTTCAGCAAGGAAACAAAACGTATTGATACAACTTATTGCAAACTGCACAAATGTATGTTACCATAAACACAGACTTGCACAGTCGGTATGGATGACTGTGTTTTGTGGACAGGAAAGGAGTATACCATGAAGAAACGGGGACAGGTGATTGTCTCTGTTGCACTGTCCGCCATGCTCGCATTGACGAGTATGCCGGCAGCCTTTGCACAGAGCAATCCGCAAACCACCACGGAAGTAACCCAGGCTGAAATCGACCACGCACAAACCTCTATGCAGATCGCCAAGGAAGGCATTGTTCTGCTGGAGAACAACAACGGCGCCCTGCCTTTTGCCAAGGAAGGCAAGGTTGCTCTGTTTGGCATTGGCGCCATTCAGACCACCAAGGGCGGCACCGGTTCCGGCGCTGTGAACAACCGTATTGTTTATGCTGACGGCACCGTGGTGGAAGGCGAAGCGATCGCTACTTCCATTCTGGACGGCTTCACCAACGCAGGTTACGACGTGCTGACCAAGAATTATCTGGTGGCACTGGACGAAGCCAATCCCAACAACACCGCCGGATTGGGCATGGGCAAGTCCAACCTGGCAGATGATACCGCACTGACCGACGTGTTCACGGAAGATGCACTGAAGGCACTGGCTGCCGAAACCGACACCGCTTTCTACACCATCCGCCGGAACGCCGGTGAAGGTGCTGACCGTGACATTGAGAACGACTATGAGCTGAGCGCAAACGAGCTGGCCAACATCAAGACCTTGTCCGCAACCTTCGACAAGGTGGTTGTGCTGCTCAACGTCATCAACATCGACGCCAGCTGGTTCGCAGAGTCCGGCGCAGACGCACTGGTGCTGGTCTCCAACCCCGGTGAGTTGGGCGGCGACGCCATCGTCAGCGTGCTGAACGGCGAAACCAACCCCTCCGGCAAGCTGGTCGACACCTGGGCCAAGAGCATTCACGATTGGCCTTCCACCAAGTACTTCAGCAACGTCAATGCAGAAGATCCTTGGTCTGATAAGATCGAGTTCTACTCCGAAGATATCTTCGTGGGCTATCGTTACTTCGATACCTACAAGGCTGACGCTGTGCTGTATCCCTTCGGCTACGGCCTGAGCTACACCAGCTTTGACATCAAGGTGGATGAAGTCACTGCCGATGCCACCAACGTAACCGTGAAGGCCACCGTGACCAACACCGGCGACGTGGCTGGCAAGGAAGTCGTGCAGGTGTACTTCTCCGCTCCTGACGGAACGCTGGAGAAGCCCTATCAGGAACTGGCTGCCTACGGCAAGACCGATGAACTGGCCCCCGGCGCATCCCAGACCTTGACCATCAGCTACAAGACCACCGAAATGTCCTCCTACTCCGAGGACAAGGCTGCTTACATCCTGGAAGCAGGCGACTACACCGTGCGTGTGGGCAACAGCTCCCGCAACACCGTGCCCGCCGCTGTGATCACCCTGGATGCTGAAGCCATCACCGAGCAGCTGCAGAACAAGGTGACCTTGAACCGTGGCGGCGTGTATCCCGGCGGTTCTTCCGGCGACTATGACGACGCTACCACCGAGAGCAACATCGAGAACTACAACAAGCTCGCCGATGAATTCAAGGCTGAAAACGACAAGGCCAACGGCCTGCAGGCTCCCAGCACCGAAAGTGCTGCCAAGCTGACCCTGAAGGCTGCTGACATCGTCACCAAGAACCCCTATGAGGAAAAGGGCGTTGCAGGCGACGGCACCGTGACCGGTTATGTGTCTGCTACCACCGACGAATCCCTCATCGGCACCAAGGGTTATGACTATGCCACCAACACCGAATACACCATCAACACCGTGTACTTCGACGCTGACGGCAACGCCGTGACCGAGAAGCCCGAAACCATGGCTGACTACAGCGGCGCTACCCTGAAGGACGTTGCTGAAGGCAAGATCACCATTGAACAATTCGTTTCCGGTCTGACCACCATCCAGATGGCTGACATCGTGGAAGGCGGCAGCAAGTCCCCCAACGCAAACGGACAGTCCTCCGGCGGCAAGTCCCCCAGCACCGATGCTGCTGGCCAGGACGTGGCTGACTACATCGACGGCGTGTACGTCGACGGTTCCGCTGGCCAGACTGCTGGTCTGTATGCTGCCAGCAAGGCTATCCCCTCCATGACCAATGCTGACGGTCCTGCCGGTCTGCGTATCTCCCAGAGCTACACCGGTCTGGACGGCAACGAATACTATCAGTACTGCACCGCTTACCCCGTGGGCACCATGATCGCCCAGACCTGGAACACCGACCTGGCCTACACCATGGGTCAGAACGTTGGTCAGGAAATGCTGCAGTACGGCGTCAGCCAGTGGCTGGCTCCCGGCATGAACATTCACCGTAACCCCCTGTGCGGCCGTAACTTCGAGTACTACTCTGAAGATCCTGTCATCGCAGGTCTGACGGGCGGCTACGAGACCCTGGGCGTGCAGAGCAACAAGGGCGTGGGCGTTACCCTGAAGCACTTCGCCGGCAATGATCAGGAGAACAGCCGTAATAAGCAGAACGACGTTGTCACCGAGCGTGCCTTCCGTGAAATCTACCTGAAGCAGTTCGAAATCGCCGTGAAGCTGGCAGACCCCATGGGCATGATGAGCACCTACGGCATTGTGAACGGCGTACCTTCCGCTAACGATTACGACATCCAGCAGGATATCCTCCGTACCGAGTGGGGCTTCACCGGTCTCGTGATGACCGACTGGGGCGGATCCGGTGGTATGCGTGACTTCCTGGCTATGCACGCAGGCAATGACTTGATCATGGCAGGCAAGGACGTGAACGCCAACATCATGGCTTACATCGTGGACGTGGAACCCGTCATCACCTATAATGAAGACGGCGTTGCTACCGATGGCGGCTATCCTCGCACCGTGGCCACCTCCTCTACCTGGGGCACCTGGGTGTGGAAGAGCGTTTCCACCGACTGGGGCGATTACAAGCTGGATGCCAACGGCATCGCATGGACCGTGAAGGCTACCGAAGACAGCTTCAACACCACCGAAGTGGCTACCCTGGTGAAGGATGAAAACGGCAACAGCGACTTCAAGTATGTCACCGTGAAGGAACTGATCGAGTCCCTGAACGCTGACGGCACGGCTTCCTACGTCTCCAACGGCGACGGCACCGTGACCATCACCTACATGCTCTCTCAGGTTTCCACCTCCGACAGCACCCACTACTCCGCTGCTTACAAGGAGCACGCTGCTTCCGTTGGCACCAACATGCTGGGCGAAGCGGACTACAATCCCCTGTCCCTGGCTGACCTGCAGAAGGCTACCATCAACATCCTGAACGTGCTGATGCACACCAACCAGTTCGAAGAACTGACCGGCATCACCGTCGGCACCTATACGGATGCTTCCGCAGTGGAAAACTACATCACCGTAACCAAGTAAGCAACCTACCAACAAGGGGGCACCGGCGAAAGCCGGTGCCCCCTGATTTTTTGATTCGTGCAAGGTTTCTTGAAGAAGGAAATTGCTGAAGCATTTCATGCCTTTGCTGTGATGGGTGCGATAATGAAGAATGCATCGAGGGCGTTGACAAGAATAAAATTCTGTGCTCGCAGTGTTTTGTATCCGCTTCCTCATGATTAGCAAGGCCACGCCCCCGAATCATATGCCTCAAACACAAACACCCACGCTGTTATCTGTCACACCCCCACAACCGCCGCCGCAGCCCCCATCAAGTTCGCTTCCTCCGTGCGCACAAATTGCACAGGACAGTCGGCCATGGCTTCCGCCAGCAGCTGCTGCAGCAGGGGATTCTTCCAGTAAGTCGAGCCTTCAACGGCCAGTAGCACAGGCTGTTCCTTGACACCCATTTCATCCAGTATGCCATGGAGAACCATGCTGACCAGCAGCACCGCCCGGCGGACAATGGCCATGGACAGTTCACGGAGCAGGGCTTTGTCCCTTGCGTCCGGGAAGGCTTCTTCCAGCGGGCAGCTTTGCCCGTTCACCATTTTGGATACATCAATGGCGGTAGGCTGCACATGGGTCAGAACTTCCGGATGAACCAACAGTCCACCCTCCGCTGCCAGCTTCAGCAGTGCCCCCAGCAAAGGCCCTTGATACGCCCCGGAAAGCATCTTTTCCAGCACGCTCTGATCCGGGTCGATGCTGCCCTTGCGCACCAGCAAATCCGCCGGACTAGGGGTCATGTGGGAGAAAGCCCCCGATTCAATATTGACAATGCTCCGCCCCTCCTGCGCCAGCAGGGAAGGGGCTTTTGTCATTCGCCGGTTCTCCTCCCCGTAGCAGCAGTTGAAGCCTGTGCCCAGAATCATGCCGATACACCCCTCGGCACCGGGATGCTGGGTGACTGCCCCCAGCAAGGCGGCGGGCGCATCGTTCATGACACGGATCAGGGTGGGGTCGGGCGCACCTAGATCACACAAAGCTTCTCGAAGTCCTGTGGCTACGGGTTCACCCACCAGCCCGTCCACCTGCAGTTCCTTGTCCAGGTATAGCACCCGGGCATCCCCGTCCGGCAGGATGTCCGCCGTAAAGCTAA
>CAVGBO010000007.1:0-14368 GCA_963627465.1 Phocaeicola dorei | reverse complement strand
ATCACACTGCTGAAGCTGTGCAGGCAGCGATTGATAGCGTCATTGCTAGCTTCGGAGAGAAAGCTTCCCTCGTCTTCAAGACTGTCACAGCAGATAATGGATCGGAGTTTGCAAAACTAACGGAGCTTGTGCCGCTGAAGCAGATTCAGGAGTGGCTGGGGCACAGCGATTTCAGCACGACGGCCAACATTTACGCGCACCTGGACGCCACAGCAAAACAGCAAACCGCAGAGGCAATGCTCCACGGTCTAGGGCTTGATGAGCCGCAAGATTCGAACCCAAATAAAAATTCGGCAAAATGACAAGCACAAGACATGTCATTTTGCCGAATCATGTGCGGAGAGTTAGGGATTTGAACCCTAGAAGCCTTTCGGCTTACAGCATTTCGAGTGCTGCACCTTCGACCACTCGGACAACTCTCCACCTTGCCGCCCACGGGATGACATCCTAGGGCGACAAGGTTTATTCTACCATAAGATGCCGGGATTCGCAACCCAAAATCCACGCAAGCTGCAAGGCAGTTGGTGCAAGCTGGTGCGTGCATCTCCATGCGCACCGTACACCAACCGTGCCCGCACCCCCGCCTTTCATTCCGCCTGCTCCACCCGGTAGGTACTCATGAAGCGATCCACCAGCCGGCGGATGCGGGCGGTTAGGTCAAAGCCTCCCCGGCTAAGGCACCAGTCGAAGAAGACTCCTTTGGTCAGGGAGCAGATGTCCTCGTTCAGGGTAATCACATCCGTGTCCGCAGGCAGAAGCCCTGCCTCCTTGGCGGCCACCAGGGCATCGTACCGGGCACGGTAGTTGGAGGATGCGTACATCTCCTCCGGCCGGAGCCCAATGGTGTTCAGGGAGCGGTTCTTGGTGGAGTAGTAGTTGGTCAGGAAGTCCAGCCCGTTGGCCTCGTTGTGGGCAGCGTACAGGACACACAGCTCCGTCAGCCGGGCAAGGGGATCCTCCGGCAGCTGCACGTTCAGGTTCTCGATATAGGCATCATAGTCCTTGCTTAGGTACAGGCGGAGAATATCATCCTTCCCGTGAAAGTGATGATAAAACGCTCCGGTGGTTACTCCGGCCAGGCTGCAAATATTCTGCACCGTCAGGTATTCGTAGCCGTATTCGTGCATCAGCTTACAGGTGGCCTCGTACAGGTTGGCCTGGGTCTTTTCGGAGCGGACACGCTGGGGCGTGTGAAGCTTCGGTTCATTCATTTGCGTCACCTACATGATATGATAAAAGAAAAACCCTGCAAGCTTTCTGCAAGGTCTATGAACAGCAGTCATGGTTCCGCACTTCGGGTAAATCTGCCAAGTGCTTTTTTATTGTATGCAAATTTGCCTGGAAAGTCAATATACAAAACGGTGCCTTGTGCCAGCACTTCCCCATCGTTGAACTTATGGAAAATTCCGTGTATACTGTGGTTGACTGATCATGAAAATCCGCTTAAGGGAGGAAACGGACATGACAGAGAAGGAGCAATTTCTGGAGGACTGTTACAGGCAGTACTACCCCTTCCTGCTGCAGCTATGCAGGCGGGAAGTCAGTGGGAATGCCCTGTACGTGGATATTATCGACACCTGCATACAGGATACCTTTCTGCTGGCGTATCGCTCCTACGGGGAGATTAAGGACTACGCCTATCTTCGTGCCTGGCTGGTGCGCACCTGTATGCACCGGCTGATCCCCTATGTGAAGCTGCAAAGGCAGCGGCAGGAACACGAAGCTTTTTCCCTGGACGATGACCAGGCGCAGGGCGATACCTCCCTGCCGCAATGCGCTGCTGAAATGCAAGCGGATGCGGCGGAAACCCTGCAAACCCTTTGGGATTCCCTCGCCCCCAGACAGAAAATGATTTTCCACTGTCACTTTATCGAAGGGCATTCCCCGGAGGAAACTGCCGAGCTGGCGCATTGCAGTCCCGCCACGGTGAGGGCAACGGTATTCCATATACGAAAAAAAGCAAAAAAATTTTTCGAAGCAATAAACAAAACCGATGTCTGACTTACTATAGAAAGTGAAGGAGGAATTCATCATGAGTCTTTCGGATCAAAAGGCTCAGTATCTGGAGCGGATGCGGCGGCAGCATGATCAGGGAACCCTTTCGAAGGAAGAACTTGACCGCCTGATGCTGGAAGCCATTGAGCAGGAATCTATGAAGAAGGAAGCAGACTATGCCTGGGTGGATGCCTGCTGCCAGCTGATGCAGGACACGGAGCAGGAAGACGCTCTCCCGGAGGACTGGCCGGATCATCGGAAGGCCATTTGGGAAAATATTCAGGCAGCCATGGAGAAGGAAGAAGGGGAGGAGAAAGTTGTCTCCCTTAAGCACATCAGCTGGAAGAAGGTACTTGCTGCCGTCGCTTGCCTTGCTGTTGTTATTGGCGGCATTACCCTGTCCTTCAGTTGGTATGAGGGGGTGCAAACTGAAGAAGGACAAACTTACGAATTGCGTGGTCAGACAGTCGAGGTAGGCAATGGACAGCATGCTACTGCCACAGGTGACGATACTTTTCAGGATTTAACGACTGATGAACTTTCGGAAATGACTGCCTTCCTAGGATTCACGCCACCCCTGCCAACTTGGGTGCCGGATGGATGGGAATTGGAGGAGTATGATGCGTATACAATCAACGGAGATTGGGAAGTTTCCGTTTTCTATCTTGCTGAAGGAATCGATACCGTGCTTTCGTACACATGCTCTTATGCAGCAGACCCAAGTACGGTGATAGCAGGGTTCCCACAGGACGGTGTCGGCGAATATGTCACCCTTGCCGGTGGGAAAACCGTTTATTTCTCCACGAACATTGAGGATACGATTGCAATTTGGCAGCAACAGAATCAGTATATGTTTATATCCGGTCCTATTTCAAGGAACGAGATCATTGAGATGATTGACAGCATACAAGAGGGAGGCACATGATGAAAAAAATCGTTTTAACTGGTTTTTCCTTTTTGTTGCTTTGGATGGCTGTCAGCAATTATGCTTTGGGTGAAGTTTCTCCATACTCAAACAGTGCATTTGGAAAAAAGAACTTGACCGTAACAACATCGGGAGTTGTCACTTTTACCGCCACACTGAAGCACAAGGGAGACATTGGTGTTGCCGCTTGCTCTGTAGACCGTTGGAATGGCGAGAAATGGTGCTTTGTGAAGTCGCTGTCTGTGCCTGATGGTAAGACAGGTATCCTCAAATACTCTGCATCAAAGGATTACTCAAATAGTCTTACCAAGGGAAATACGTATCGATTTAGAGCAACCTACGTTTCAAACGGAGAAAAAGTTTCCGTTGTGTCGAATGCTATTACGTACTAACCTGCTTGCAACAGGGTACTTCCAGTTACTTTGCTTGCGGTAACTGTGGTATATAGAATGACAAAACGGAAAGGGGTGATGCCATTGGGCAGCTAGCATATCTTGTTCCGATCAACGGAAAAGCCTTGCAAAACACGCTGGGGAGCGCCGCAGCCTTTAAGGGCTGCACAGTTCTGCAAGGTTCATACAACTATACCATACTCGGAGCAGGAAGTCACGATTTTGTTTGTGCAAGCGTTCATGCATTGCAAAACATCAATGAGGAGGTGCTCTCATGAAGCTCAAACAAGCCGCCCTTTTATTGTTGACCTGCCTGCTTTGCTTTGCCGTGCTGTCTGCTTTCGCTGACACGGCAGAAGATGAAGACATCTTTACGGCTGCCTACCTTTCGGAAAACATTGCATCTCAAACTTCCCTGAGCATTCAGGATGTGGCGTGGATGGACGATACCTGCTATGCCTACCTGTCGGATATGTCCGTCTACACATGGAACACAAGCGGCACCTTAACCAAGCTGTGCCAGCTTCCTGCCGCCCCGGAAGGGATGCAAGGCTACACCGTGCACCTGTCCGACGATGACATGACCCAGTTGAAGGAAACCGTTACCTACATGGCAGGGGGCAGCGATGCTGTGTACGGCATCAACGTATACAGCGGAAAGTTCGGCAAAATCGATGAAGAGGGCATTCACTGGAATGATGTTTTGCTGGACGTCAGCTGCCTTAACCCGGATCCTGAAGAAAACTTCTTTCCCAATCGCATTGCAGAATGCTTTGTTGACGGCAGCACCCTGTACGCCTTTGTTGCCTTAAACCCCAACTACACAAGTGCAAGTTATGGCTTTTACGGGTTTGATATCACCACCGGTGCTTCCCGCACGTACACCGTTGCAGGGGCTGTAGGCGTGTGCTCCATGCAGAATGAGCAGTTCCTTTTCCTGTGCCTGGACAGCAATGGCTATTCCTTGAAGCAGCTGGACGCATCCTCAGGCACGGTCACGTCCCTGACCCTTTCCCTGAAGGACTTTGACGCCGAGACCACCGTTGGCGGACTGGCCTATGATGCAGACAGCGACACCATCGCCCTTATCGCAGAAGGCAAGGTGTGGAAGAGTGTGCAAGGAGCGGCGTTTGCCTCCGTTGCATCGGTGGATGATCGCTATCTGTCCTGTGAAACTTCAGCGGCACTTTTGCCCGACGGACGGTATGCTCTGTGGCTGGACGGCATCCACATCAAAGGGGAGACGAATCAGACAGAAAGCCGCCAGCTGACCTTTCAGGGGCCGATCTTGAGTATGGAACTGGAAACAGCCTTCCGCTCCGCCTACCCTGATGTCGCTTTCACGGTCAAGAGTCAAGTTACCACAGCTGAAGACTTGACCACCCTGCTGACCACCCAGGACAGCAGCATTGACATTTTTGAAGTTCGTGCTGACTATACGTACACCACGCTGAAGCGGAAAGGGATGGCTGCGCCCCTGACCTCCGAAGCCCTGCAGCAGAACCTGAGCAGCATGTATCCTGTCATTCAGGATGCCTTGACCGATGGGGACGGCAACTTGGTTGCCTATCCTTCACGGCTTTACCTTAATCTGTACCAGTACAATCAAGGCTTCTGGGATCTGGCCTTCAAGGGGGAAGCCTTCCCCACCAGCATGGAGAGCCTGATGGATTACTGGCTCCGCTGGGAGCAGGACTATGCGGACGATTACCCGGAAATCGAATTTGTAGATAACTTCGACTATGCCCTATGGTGCAAGCGCATCATTCAGATGTACATCCGGCAGCATGACGCCGATGGCGGGACGCTGGATCTGTTTAACAGCGACCTGCGCACCGCACTGGAAAAGCTGGGGCAGATTGCCCACATCCGTCAGGCAGCCGGGCGGCATACATCCGCCCTGTCCATGGATGACTACGATGGCATGGCCTGTATTTTCAGCTTCAGTACCCGGAAGGCCATGAACGCCCCGACCACCTTGTTGTTCACCACCCCGGAAGAATACCTTTACGACGTTTACATGTACGACTACACCACCGTGACCATGCGCTTTGCCGAGCAGGATGACCCCACCGTGGACGGCACCCTGTATGTTTACGTGGTGAATCCCTACTCCACCCATCAGGAGGAAGCACAGAAGCTGATCGAACTCGCTTCCGCCATGGAGATCGATCCCTACCTGTACTACGCCATCTATCCCCAGTGCAATACGCCCTATGAAAATCCGGACTTTGAACGGATTACTGCCCTGTACGAGGAGGAAAAGGCAACCCTGGAGGCAGCAAGAAAAGAGGCGGATGCTGACGAGCTGGAGAGCATCGACCTGCAGCTTGACTATTACAATCAGTACCTGAACAATCTGGAGCAGCAGCGGTGGAAGATTTCAGCGGAAGCCATTGCCGATGGCAGGCAGCAGATGGAAAAGATCAATCTCCATGCCGCATCCCTGTACCTGAGCGGCAGCGGCACCTCTGCCGATGAGGTGATGACCGACATCTGCGCACGGTACAGCAATGACCTGCTGTCGCTGGATGGATTCCTGCAGGAGCTGACCAACAAAATCCGCATGATGGAACTTGAAGCAAACTAATGATTGGGAGGTATTTAACATGAAACGGTTCAGTGCTTTTCTGCTTGCCATGGTGCTGGTCTTCAGCCTGGCCTGTGCAAAGGCGGAAATCATCTTTGATGAAGACTTTGGCTATTCCATCGACCTGTACAAGGACGGCCTTGTGGGCAGACAAGACGTCATGGTGGTACAGAACAAGGTCTATGCCTTGTATTCCAATGGAGACATCTATTGCTGGGACGGGGAGGAGCGCACCTATTCCTATTTTGCAAAGGTGGATGCCGTCCCGGATGTGAATATTGAAAAGCCCTTCTCGAAGCAAACCGAGGAGATGCAAGCCGAACTGCGCAGCTGTGTGTTTTCCATGTTATCGGACGGTGAGCAGCTGTACGGCTTCAACATCATTTCCGGCAAGATTGGTGTGATCACTGCTGACGGCATCACGTGGAACGAAGTCCCTCTTGATGTATCTGTCATCAATCAGGATGATTCAACCTATCCTATTTGCGTCAACAATTCCTTCATCTATGACAATCAAATGATTGCTACCTATGACATGTTTGACGTAACGAACAAGGGCAACTACGCCCCGGTGATCCTGCAATTCGACCTGTCCACCGGCGCATGCACCGTGACCGACTATCCCAAGGCCATTACCATGTGCCACTATCAGGAGGATACCATGCTGGTGCTGGAAGATCAGGACACCACCGTGCCCACCTTCACCCTGTACAACTTGACCACCGGAGAATCCACTCCCGTGGGCATGGATGCGCCTTTCACCGTTGACCGCAAGCTGCTGACAGATCGATATGAAGTTCTTGATCATCTGGGCGGCATAGCCTACGATGCCGTTACCGATACCATCTACATCGCTACCCGGGACAATCTGTGGATCAGCACGGCCGGCGAAGCCTTTCAGGCAGCCACACTGACCGACCAGCCCTGGGAGTATATG
The DNA here is from genome assembly GCA_963627465.1 of Phocaeicola dorei. GTDB lineage: Bacteria > Bacillota > Clostridia > Christensenellales > Aristaeellaceae > CAKUFA01. Next base: position 7,529 of record CAVGBO010000007.1, on the reverse strand, counting down.
AATCCCGCTGGTGAGGCCTGGGTCACGCCCAATGGTATTTACGTGTTCCGAAATGGGTCGGTGTATATCCACTAAGCAAATCCCCTTGCAGGCAAAACTTGCAAGGGGATTCTTTTGCGTTTATGAAAGCTGTTCATCATCGCCGCCTGCGCCCATGCCCAGTGCCGCCCAGAACATGGGGGCAACAATGCATATGGAGAAGGAGAAAATGCCCTGCACCGCATAGGCGGTTAGCCCGGCCAGCAGTGGCCATTGCCGGGGATTTTTTCTGCATTTTCCAAGCGTGCAGCCCAGCAGCAGCAGGTAGCACAGGAGGGCAGGCAGGCCGTCATTCACCAGCAGTGCCAGGTATTCGTTGTGGGGGTTATCGAAGGATTCCGGGAAGGAAACACCCACCTTTTGCAAATGTTCCCGGAAGGCAAACCAGAAGGTGTCCGGCCCGTTGCCCAGCAGCAGATGTTCCCGGGACAGTGCAATGGTCTGCCGCCACACCCCCAGCCGATAGGAGCCGAAGCTGTCCTGCCCCCGTCCCAGCAGCACTTCACGAATTTCCCACAGACCGCCCCACTCCTCCGTTAAGGGGAGTGCCAGCAGGATGACCACGCCGATGACCACAATGCCCAGCAGGAGCAGCACCGTTTGCTTTCCGTTCAGGGTGAACAGGGGCTTGTGGGGGCGCATGAGCCGAATGCCTGCAAGGATCAGCATCAAGCCCAGAAGCAGCAGTGCCGTGGCTGCCATGCCCGGCAGGCGGAGGGTCAGGTTCTCCACCTCGTCCAGCCAGGGGAAGGCTATGCATTTCCTTAGGGCATAGCAGAAGAGCAGCAGACCCAGCACCAGCGTGCCCCGTCCCCGAAGGGCAGGCTTCCACAGCATAGCGGCCACAATCAGGCACCCGAAGACACCAAGGGCAATCAGGCCGCTCTGCACCTCCATGCACATCATCCACAGGGTGCCGAAGCCTCCGGCAGCAAGCCACAGCCAGCCCCCTTTCCGGGTCAGGATAAAGCTGCCCAGCAGCAGGGGAAGTATCAGGCTCAGGTAGCCGGATACCATGTCAATGTTGCCGATGGTGCCTTGAAATTCGTAATTGGTTCGGGTAGACAGGCTGCCGGGGAACAGCCCAAGGGGATTCAAATCCAGGTATTGCAGCACCACCAGGGTGCATTGCAGCATGAGGGACAGGGCGCACAGGTGCAGGAGCCAATCCTTCCGAATGGGGTGGAGGCTCATGACCAGAAAGATGGCCATGTAGCACAGCTGGGTGGCCATGCCCTCGTAGCGGAGGGAGCCCATCCACACGCACAGCTGACCATTCTTGTTCACCTGCTGGGCATAGGCGCCGAAGCAGGCACTGAGCCCCATGAGCAGGAACAGCACCAGTGCCATGCCTTGTTCCTTACAAAAGCGGAAGGGGAGGCGATGATGCCTGATCAGCCCGTACAGTGCGGCAAAGAGCCCCACCCCAAGGGTAATGGCGGTGAACAGCAGGGTGCCTTCCCATTTGGCACGGGTAATGCTGCGGTAGGTTCCCTCCTGCCAAAGGGGGAAAATGCTGAGCCACAGGGCGGCCAGTGCCGTCCACACATAGGTCAGAGTCGTATCCTCACGGTGTTCCATGCTGCAAACCTCCCGGATATGTAATGGAAGCATACCATAGGATGGAAGGAATCACAAGGACTTTCACAGATTGTTCATGACGTGAAAAAAAGAGGGAAATGCGCCACGTATGTCGAATCTCCCACCATAGGAAAACCGGAGTGCCGGAATCATTGCATAGAGGAGCGAGCAAGCATGGAAATTTTAAGCTGCAAGGATGTTGCCTTCAAGCCCTACGGCCGTGTGGTGGATGGCTACGATGTCACCGATTTGCTGAATAAGCTGGAAAAGACCCCTGTGACGGATCACGTGGTGTATGTTCCTCGGGAGGAAACCCTCCATGCGGCTCGGGGAGCGGAAGCCCTGGGCAATGCCCTCTACGGCGGTATGCCCTTCCAGCTGGGCTGGTGCAATGGACACAATACCAAGCTGAATTGCCTGGAATTCCACCGGGACAGCGAGTTCAACCTGGGCACGGAGGATTTCATCCTGCTGCTGGCCAAGGAAAGCGAAATTGAGGACGGCAAGCTGGATACCGGCAAGGTGAAGGCCTTCCGGGTGCCTGCCGGTGTGCTGGTGGAGGTGTACGCCACCACCCTCCACTATGCGCCCTGCCAAGTGAGCGATGAAGGCTTCCGGGTGCTGGTTGCCCTGCCGGAGAAGACCAATACCGACTTCCGTCAGCCTGCATCCAATCCTCTGGATGCCACCCTGTGGGCACGGAACAAGTGGCTCTTGGCCCATGAGGAAAGCGATGAAGCCAAGGCCGGCGCTTATGTGGGTCTGGTTGGCGACAATATTGACATCGGATAAAGATATATAAAGGATAAACACGCCCCGGCGGAAAAGAAACTGCCGAGGCGTGTTTTTGCTGGGAAAAGGAGAGGTCTTTGCCCCTCCTTAGATGATCAGCAAACCTGAGGTGGCGTTGGAGGACTGGCAAGCCCCTTCGGTTTTTTCGGAGCAAAGCATGAAGGGAACGAAGCCCTTTTGCTGATGCTCCGGGGTGTTTTGCTTTCCGCCTGCCTTACCGCCACAGCCATTGGCCGTTGACAAACACGATGCCCTCATCCCCAAGCTGTATTTCGCTGCCGGGCAAGGGCGGCAGCCAGGGCACTGCACCTTCCAAGGTCTCAAAGGAGCCGCCATCCTTGCTGCGGAACAGATGGGTTTCATCCATCAGGCAGACGGTGTTCGAAGCAGCATCGTATGCCAGGGCACCGACAATGGATTGCGAATCAAACACGGTTGCAGCATCCTCTGCCTGCAGGGTCGGCAGCGTGCCTTCATACGAGCGGACATAAGCACCGTCATGATCATACACGTTTAGCCCGATGGTTTGGTTTTCCGTCAGCACCAGGGCAAGCAGGGTATCATCCCGGTAAGCGCACAACTGGAAGGCACCCGGTATTTCCGCGGCGGTGCAGCTGCCGTCTGTCAGGGAGAAGGACAGCCAGGTGCAGCTTGTGCCGTCTTCATCCGGCATAATCCAGCCTTCCAGCCGGTCGCCCACTACATGGGGCTGACAGAAGGTAATCTCCGGATAGTAGCCGCCCGGGCGGTAAAAGAAGGCAGTGTCCACGGCCGTATCCTGCCAATGAATGCCATCTGCGTCCACCGTGCCCAACAAGCCGCTTGTAGGATTGAAACCGTAAAGCACATGGTCTTTGTCAAGCAGCAGGTAGTAGACGGCTTCTTCCATGGCCTGCTTGGTGGCTGCACTCGGCTTTTTTTCGAGGTCAACTTCCGGCTGGGCAGGCAGCTGGGTGAAAAGTGCAAAGGTCTCCGCTTCACAGTCGTAGGCATAGACAGCACCCTTTGCCGTCATGCCGTAGATCACCGAATCATCTACGGCACAGCAGACCACGATTCGATCCTTCAAGCTGTTCAGCTGAAACTGCTGGGCGAAGGAATCATCGAACAGTTCCAGCCACTCCGCCTGAGCGGCGGCGCACACCAGCAGGCAAAGTAGCGATACAAGGATCGTAAGGCGTCTCATCAGCTTTCGCATATTTCTCTCCTTCAGTTGGTTTCCGGCGTAATCATATGCAGCGTGTCGGCCAGGGTTTTCAGGAACATGTCCAGGGTTACATTGCCGCTAATATACCGGCTGCACAGCTGTTCAATGTCGCTTGAGTCTTTCATGGGGGGCAGATAGGCATTGTTCAGGTTCAAATTCAGGTGCTGAAGCAAGGCACGGTCGGCAGCAATGGTATCAGCGGAAATCAGCCACTTTCTCTTATCCTGCTCCTGAAGGATTCGCTGATCGTAGCTTAGCTCTGCCTCCAAATCAAACCGGGTATCCGCATCCAAGTCATCGCTTTTCAGCTGCGCTTCAATCCTTTCCACGTTTTCCGAGAGGGACTGTATCCTTGACGGGAAAGTGGGATCCTCATAGGGTTCCGTCATGGTGGTGTGGAGGGCGTAGTACAGGTATGGATTGGCTTCCAGCTGGGCGGCGCATTCGATGTACTGTATCGCCTCCTGCTGATGTTTCCCGTAGGGATTCACCACATAGACCGTCATGAAGCCGATGGATTGGGCTGCATCCTCCTTTGCCCACACAAGGGAAATGGGGTGTATTGAAAAATGGAAATATCATAGACCAGATTTTCCTGCGTATTGATGTAAAAGGACGGATTCTGATGCATGGCGTCACGGGTGGCAAACAGGCTGAAGATGGTGGCTTTCCCTTCAGACTCTTCCACGTCCCATTCGGATAAGGTGCGCTGGTGCGCCTTTCGAATTTCAGCTACCTTGCCCAGCTTTTCCAGCACTGTGCGCAGCGCAGCATCCGAGGCAAGGGTGCTTGCTGCATCCTCATGGCTTTCAATGTAATGGACGATGAATTCCCGGCACAGCACTTCTTCATCAAAGCCGTACCAGATGTCCAGCAGGGGATATTCATCTGCATAGTTTTCCTCATACAAGATCCATGCATCCAGCAAATCCTCCATGGTTTCCGGAAGAGGATCGTCCCCGAAGACCAGCTGCCAGTAGTCCAGATTCACGCCGAAGGAGCTGATGCTCAAAGTCGCCGGATAGGCTACCAGCACATCATCTTCCATGATGGCTTCCAGAATGGTATCCGAAAGATCCTGACAGGACTGCTGCAAAAGATCGCTGCCTGCCAAGGAGGCAAAGTAACCCTTTGATTTGATGTTTGCGTAGGTGGCATCTACCTGTACCATGTAAAGATCCACGGAATCGTCCCGGGTCAGCAGTTTGGTTGATAATGCATCAGCCGAAATGGCTTCGGAATGGCGGATGAGGAGCGTATCAGGATAAGCGGACTGAAAGAGCTCATTGACCCTGGTGCTGCTCATGCCTTGAATGGTCAGCTGGGCGGGCTCGGGGGCTGGGACATCAGCAATGACGAATGTTGGCAGCATATGAAAACAGAGCATGCACATGAACATCACGAACCAGCAGCATGGTATTCGCTTTTTCTGTGTCATCTTGTCCTCCTGTAAAACAAAAGGGGACGCCTGCAAAAGCGCAGACGCCCCGATCATCCATGGAATCGTTACTCGTAAAATGGGCGGGAAGATGCCTGCATCGCTTTGCAGCTTTCTTTCAGCAACAACTGAACAAACTGTTCGATCTCCAATGGCATCATCCCCTTCATTCACTTTCGGTCAATCAACGCCTTCTTCCGTTACTATTTTAACATAATAAGATGCAGATGACAACAATCAATTCAAATCTATATCAATTTTTCATGCAGCCCCTGTATTGGTAGTGATTTCCTTAATACGCTGCCGCACTTCTTCCAGCCGCTGCGTGGCCTCCTCCAGCTCCTGCCGGACGGTTTCTTCATCGGTTTCGGTGTCTGTTTTTGCGTTTTCCGCAACGGTGGAGGCAGGGGCAACTTCCATGGCGTAATAGGCGCAGTAGTTCAGGATGCTGTTCAGCCGGGCGCTGTTGTAGCAGTCCTGATCCCCACTGACAAAGCCGATGGTCACGGCTACATAGTCCAGATTGTTCCGCAGATAGTCGAACAGGTTGTTGATGGTTTCGGCGTCATCCTGATGGGAGTGGGCGGTGATCATCAGCACCCCCTCCGGCAGGGTAACATCCGACCAGGTCACTACCGCCTGAAAGCCGAAGCGATTGACGCACTCGGTCAGGTACTGGGTGGAAACACCTGTCGCCAGATACAGCACCTTGGGGGCGGGCAGGGAACAGGCCTGGATGTCTGCCATCAGCTTGGTCATCGCATCCAGATCCTGCAGGAGAATGGCCAGATCCCACCCGTCGTCGGTGAAGCTGCGGAGGGCGTCAATGGTCAGCATGCCCTCCTTCCCGGGGAAAAGGTCTTCCGTCAGCAGGATGGTGCCCTTCACCCCGTAAATGTTCATTACCTGCTGCACCTGGGTGGACAGCTCCTCGTAAGGTCCCCGGAAAAACACGGTGGTGGAGCCCATGGTTTGCTTGTTCTCCGGCAGGGAAGCGGTCAGGGTGGCAATGCGCTGCTCCAGCTGGGTTTCTTCCGCACGCAGGGGAACAAGCTCCTGCACCTGTGCCTGTTGCAAGGCGGCAAGCTGTGCGTCCTTTTCAGCCTGCTGGGCTTTCCGCTGCCGAATCACGGAGTAACTGCCGAAGGCCAGTGCCCCGACCAGCACCACGGCAAGGATGCAGAGAATTCGTTTCTTCATGGCGCAACTACTTTCTGTCAATAATCGGTGGATTCACCGAGATCTATTATAAAGCAGAAGGGGAGGGTTTGCAATCAACGAAAAGGGCTATCCGCCGGAGAAACAAAAAAGACCGGCAACCGCCGATCTTCTGAAGAGGTGCCACCCGGATTTGAACCGGGGAATGAAGGTTTTGCAGACCTTTGCCTTACCACTTGGCTATGGCACCATGTATAAATGGAGCGGTAGACGGGGCTCGGACCCGCGACCTCCACCTTGGCAAGGTGGCGCTCTACCAACTGAGCTACTACCGCACGTGTATGGTGCCTTGGGGCGGAATCGAACCACCGACACGCAGATTTTCAGTCTGCTGCTCTACCGACTGAGCTACCAAGGCAAATATGGCGACCCGGAAGGGGCTCGAACCCTCGACCTCCAACGTGACAGGCTGGCGCTCTAACCAACTGAGCTACCGGGCCGGATAATGGTGGGAACAACAGGGCTCGAACCTGTGACCCTCTGCTTGTAAGGCAGATGCTCTCCCAGCTGAGCTATGCTCCCTTATGTCTCCCTCGCCAGTTGGAAGGGCGCGGTTCTGTCACTTACCGCGACGACTCTGATAGTATAAACGATTTTCCCTGCGTTGTCAAGATGTTTTTTTAGAGTTTGTGCAGATGGTGATCAACTTTGCATAGCTATGTTACCGAGTGAATTCCATGTTGCCATGTTACCACCCCCTTACCGCACAAGAATGACCTGATGAAGCAGGATTTTCTCAGCCCACGGCGAAATGTGTCCATGGTATCATGAAATTGAAAAGGAGGAAAGCACATGCTGGAATTTAAGTTTGACACACAGCTGCTCATCGAAGGCCATGACCTGGATGAGGACGTGATCAACGATTACTTTACCACCAATTTCAAGGGCGACTGCCTGCTGGCCGTGGGGGACGATGAACTGATTAAGATTCATTACCACACCAACGAGCCCTGGAAGGTGCTGGAGTACTGCGCTTCCCTGGGGGAAATCTACGACGTGGTTGTGGAAAACATGGAGCGTCAGGAGCAGGGTCTCCACGGCTGAAGCGGTGGAGTGAGCACTCTCGAGGATGTGAAACGCCTCGGGAGTGTTTTTCTTTGCGGATGGGATGTTGAAGCCACGGCCCCAACGTCATATTACAAAATCATTTCAAATATTACAAAACAATGACCAAAAGGATTTTCTGCCTGCCATGTCGAAACCACCACTGAGGTGAACGACATGATGCAGGAAAGCTTCAGCAGCATAACGGAT
>CAVGBO010000006.1:0-48603 GCA_963627465.1 Phocaeicola dorei | reverse complement strand
CTCCCAGCCGGCACGCTGCTCGATTTCTTCCACAGGGGTAGGACCTTCGCCATAGTAGGAAGAAGTGGTCACGATGAAGTCAGGATTGCGCTCCAGCACCTGCTCTTCGGACACGGAAGCCCAACCGTCCACATCGGCGAAGATGTTGGTCAGCCCCAGCATCTGGCCGATTTCATCCATGAAGGTGCCGTTGCCGCCGGTCCACAGACCCCACTGCAGGGGAGAAATTTCGAAGTAAACGGTCTTGCCGGCGAAGTCAGCATCCTTTGCGGCGGCAGTCACTTCGGCAAAGGTGTTCTTCATGTCGGCTACCAGTGCGGCAGCTTCATCGTTCTTGCCAACCACTTTACCGATGAGCTCGATGGCAGTGTACACGCCTTCGATGCCGTCTTCCTTGGTCATTACAACCTTCACACCGGCATTCTCCAGAGCTTCCACCTGCTCGGTGGTCTGACCCATGGTGTCCATGAGCACCACATCAGGCTCCAAGGCAAGGATCTCTTCCACGTTCAGGTCGGTGCCGGACTTCACGGAAGGCACATCCAGTGCTTCGGTGGGATAGTCGCAGTATTCGCCGCGGCCTACCAGGGTATCCCCTGCGCCAAGGGCGTAGAGCACTTCCACATTGGCAGCGGTGATAGCCACTACACGGGTAGCAGGTGCATCCAAGGTAACAGTGCGCTGGGTCATGTCCGTGACTTCCACAGCCGTGCCCTCAGCGGAAACGGCGGTGCAGGCTAGCAGCATGGCCATGGCCAGCAGGAGAGAAAACAGTTTCTTCATTGTAAGGAACCCTCCTTTTTTACTCAGACAAATGAAGCAGCGGAGGGCGTGAAAAACGCTCCTTTTCCAGCAGGAAAAAGAGCGCACACAAACAACGACGGTCAATGAATCGTGGTTCTGTCGCTTTCCCATCCCCAGAGGAAGCTTCACTTGCCGCATTGCTGACAGGTCTCCCGACTTGGCTTCATCCGAGGCTGACACCTTCCCATCCTTTCGGACAGTGGCTGCATTCTCATGGAATGCTCGTCAGCTCGTCTGCTTCACGGTTACTGGGATAGTCCGGGACTTGCACCTGGTTCCCATGGCGCATAAGCGTCGTGCATCGCTGCACATCAGCAGGGCTGTTCATTTGTCGGTGTTATTATACCGTTCCGGGCAGCAAGTGTCAATGCCGCATCAAACCTGGATGTAATACAGGCAAATGTCCTCGTAGTGTCCATCCGGCATGAGAAAACCGCCGGGGATGGTGCCAAGGGGATGGAACCCCAGCCGCTCGTACAGGTGACGGGCATGGATATTGCTGGCCACCACAGCGTTGAATTGCAGGATGCGGAAGCCACAGTGACCGGCCTGTTGGATACAGTCCTGCACCAGCTTCTCACCGATGTGCGCCCCACGGCACTGCCGGTCGACTGCATAACTGGCATTACCCAAGTGTCCGCATCGGCCTACATTGTTGGGATGCAGAATATACAGCCCCAGTACTTGTCCGGTTGCCTGATCTTCCGCCACGGCGCAATGGGTTTGCTGCCGGAAGAAAGCTCCGGCGTCTTCAGCCGTCAGGGTCTCCAGCTGGGGAAAGGCAACGCCATCCTCCACTACCTGATTCCAGATGGTGCGCATGGCAGGCACATCATCTTCCGTATAGGGACGGATTCGCACATCATAGGACATAGCACTTGCCTCATTTCATCAGATGTTTTCTTCATCGACTTTTGCTTGGAAAGGCTCGCTTCCCTTTTCGAGATGGAGTATGATGATTTCACAGGGGTTACCCCACCTGGGCATATGGCTGGAGTTGGTCATGCCGGAGGAAACCAGCAGATGACCGCCGTCATACAGCCCATGGGTCAGCCGCGGAAACAGTCCCTGTCCCGGAGCGTAAATGCCCTGCTGGCGGAAACAGATCTGCCCGCCGTGGGCGTGACCTGATAAGGTCAGATCCGGGGCATACCGCTTCACATAGCGGTGGTACCATTCCGGTTGGTGGCACATCAGCACACGAAAGCCGCTTTCCTGCGCCATGGCTTCCAGCCAGCCTGTGCGGATTTCCTCCTGGGGAGCGGAGCTGAGTCCGCCCAGCACAATGCCCTGAAAGCGGATAAATCGATTATCCAGCAGGGTCACATCACTCTTTTCCAGCAAAGGATGGAAGGCAGGCCAGTCCTGACTCTTCCACTCATGATTGCCCTTGGAGACGAAGGTGGGCGCAATGCCTGGCATGGCTGTCAGAAAAGCCTCGGCATAGGCTGTTCCCCGGTGATGTCTGTTCAGCAGATCTCCTACCAATAAAATGGCATCCACACCTTGCAGGGCAGGCAGCACATCCTCAAAGGGAGCGTTGTGTAAATCGGTCAGCACTGCCAAGGTCAGAGGATGGGAGATTTTTTCGGATGCAATGGTGTAATGACGCAGAACCCGGGGCTTCATACGGCAACTCCCTTGGCGGCAAGGCTGCGGCGAATCTTCAGCATCCCGTGCTGATGCAATCCGATAAGCACAAGCCCTGCCAGCAGCCCGCAGCCGCCGCAGACCAGCATCACAGGCATCAGCTTCTCCTGCAACAAGGAAACCTGCAAAGAAAGCATGGAGGATACCTGCCCCACCCAGCCAGGAAGATCCAGCAGCTTCAGGCACAAGATCAAGGCCAGGTCAAGTATCCCGGCAGCGGAAAGACTGCTGCCGATGTACACCAGTGCCCGCAGGGGTCGGCGAGCCATAACCAGCACAGTCAGGCACATGAACATTACACTGGCACCTAGGAAAATCCACGGGAGATGGGGGACGATAGCCGTGTACTTGGCCAGGTTGACCCGCTGCAGCACCTGGGACATGCCCAGAGAAATCAACGCAGACCGAAGGGGCAGCACTGTCTCCTGCACGGTTTGAGCAATAACGGCGGCAATTTCATCCCGGGCAATGGCCTTCCGACGGCCGGTGGAGGTATTCTCCTTAAACTGCTCGTCCGCCATGATGGCTTCAATCATATCCGTGGTAGAAAAGGAAGGAGCCGTCAAGGAAGGAGCCGTATCCAGCAGGCTCATCCACCAAGTGATGACCTGACGATTATAGTCTTCAAGAGCTTCATCGGTCAGGAAAGCATTGACGGTTTCCGGGGCGAAGGAATACTTCTCCGCAAGGGTGTTGACCTTGGTGAAAATCTTCTCTTTCTGGGCAGTCTGCACCTGATCGGACAAGGCCACGCTTTCGTGCAGGGCAGTGTCGTTCATCAGTGTATTCACAAGGGCGGTGCAGCCGGACAGAAGGAGACATAGGGTCATGATGAATGCCAAAATAACGGCAGCGGCATGGGCAGCACCGCCGGGCATACCGGGAATACGACTGCTCACGGAATCACCACCATCTTCAAGAAAATATCCATCAAGTCCTTCGCTTCACTGCCGTAGGCAAGAACAACCCAGGCAGTGCAGGCGGCAAAAGGCAACGCCAGTCCCAGAGGAAGCAGCCACCACAGGGGATGACGGCGGACGTTTTGTTTCATCATATGATCCATCCTACTTCAAATTGGCAGGGGGAAACCTGCTTACCTATTATAACGTGCAGGGGGCAAATACGCAAGGGAGCGGGAAGCGTAAGAAAAAGTGAAAATTCCCAAAGAAAAAAAGAAAAACCCTTGACAAAAAAACGGAAGAGGGCTATTATATGCAATGTAGTTAGCACTCAACCAAAGCGAGTGCTAACAGAACAAGCAAGAAAGGAGCGCACAAGATCATGAGCATGATGGATGAGCGAAAGTTCCGTATCCTACAGGCAATCATTGACGACTATATCCTGACCGCCGTGCCTGTGGGCTCCCGGACGATTTCCAAGAAATACGATATGGGTTTGTCCAGCGCCACCATCCGCAATGAAATGAGCGACTTGGAGGAGCTGGGGTATCTGGATCAGCCCCATGTCAGTGCCGGACGGATTCCCTCCGCGAAAGCTTATCGGCTGTATGTGGATCAGCTGCTGCGGACAAGACGGATTCCTTCCGATGATGTGGGCGATGTGCAGCAGCACTTTCTTGGCAGGATGCGCCAAATGGAAGATGTGATCGACCATGCGGCGCAGGTGCTGAGCGACCTGACCCACTACACTGCCGTGGTGCTGCCCCCTGCCGGGGCACAGCCACGAATCCGCAATATCCAGTTGGTGCCTGTTACCAGCAGCTCTGCGCTGGTGGTGATTGTTACCGATGGGGGGATTGTGCGGGATACGGTGATCAGCGTTAGTGAGCAGCTGGACAGCGACGCCCTGTATACCATCTCCCGTACGCTGACCAATCAACTGGCCGGACATACCTTGGCGGAAGCAACCGTGATTCTTCCTCACTTGGCACAGAACATGCAGGAAAATGAACACCTGCTGGAAGGCATTAGCGCCTTCATGGATCACGCCAAGGGAGGCAGAAACCATGTGGCTGTGGGCGGTGCCAGCAACATGCTGTCCTATCCCGAATACAGCGATGTGGAAAAAGCACGGAACTTCGTGAGCCTCATCGAGACTCGGGATAAGCTGGCAGAGATTGTTGCCCAGCATGGAGAAATGGCCTTCACCGTACGAATCGGACCGGAGACCGGGGTGCCGGAAATGACGGACTGCTCCATTGTGACGGCTACCTATTCCACAAGGAACGGGCAGCAGGGCACCATCGGTGTCATCGGTCCCACACGAATGCAATACAGCCGAGTCCTTTCCATTCTGGGCAGCATGGGCAATCAGCTGTCCATGCTCTTCGGCAATGAAGGGCAGGAGCCCCGAATTGACAAGGACGTAAAGAAGGAATCACAAAATGAAGAAAAGAAAGGCAGTTAAGGCAATGACAGAAGAGGAAAAGAAGCCCGCAGTGACCGAAGAAGCACCTCAGCAGGAGGAAGCTCCCGCCCAGGATGCCGCCGAAAGCGCTACGGAACAGGACGCTGCTGCATTGACCAAGCAGCTGGAAGAGGCTGCCGCCAAGGCAGATGAATACTTGTCCATGGCACAGCGGGTTCAGGCGGACTTTGATAACTTCCGCCGGAGAAACGAAAGTGCCAAGGCAGATGCTTACAGCGAAGGCCAGCGGAATGTTGCCGCTGCCATGCTGCCGGTGCTGGACAATCTGGAGCGTGCCGTGGCAGCTGCCGATACAGCCGAAGGGGATGCGCTGAAGAGCGGCGTGGAATTGACCCTTCGCCTGATGCGGGATGCCTTGACCAAGCTGGAGGTTACGCCTATTGACCGGCAGGGCGAGGCATTCGATCCTCATCTGGAAAACGCTGTGCTGCAGGGCACAGCAGATGATGGCGAGCCCGGCACCGTCTGCCAGGTGCTGCAAAAGGGCTACATGATGGGCAAAACGGTTCTCCGCCACGCCATGGTCAAGGTTGTGCCGGAAGACTGAGTGCCCCTTTCCCGGACAGGTTCAAGCGCTATGCGCTTTCCTGATATAGATAGATTTCAAAAAGACATCACCAAACGAGCAGTTTGATTTAGGAGGAAAAGAACATGAGTAAGATCATTGGTATTGACTTGGGTACTACGAATAGCTGCGTTGCCGTTATGGAAGGCGGCAAGCCGGTTGTCATCGCGAATGCTGAAGGCAGCCGCACCACTCCTTCTGTTGTGTCCTTCACCAAGGACGGCGAGCGTCTGGTAGGCCAGACCGCAAAGCACAAGGCTGTCATTAACCCCGACCGTACGGTCATCTCCATTAAGCGTGAAATGGGCACCAGCTACAAGGTGACCATTGACGGCAAGGATTACACCCCTCAGGACATCAGCGCCATGATCCTGACCAAGATGAAGGAGACCGCAGAGTCCTATCTGGGCGAAAAGGTGACGGAAGCCGTCATCACCGTGCCTGCTTACTTCAATGACAGCCAGCGTCAGGCGACCAAGGACGCTGGTCGTATCGCAGGCTTGGATGTAAAGCGTATCATCAACGAGCCTACCGCTGCTGCACTGGCCTATGGTCTGGACAAGGACGGCAGCCAGAAGATTCTGGTGTACGACCTGGGCGGCGGTACCTTCGACGTGAGCATTCTGGACATTGGCGACAGCGTGTTTGAAGTCCGTGCCACCAACGGCAACACCCGTCTGGGCGGTGATGACTTCGACCAGCGCATTATCAACTACATTGCCGACAGCTTCAAGAAGAGCGAAGGCATTGACCTGCTGCAGGACAAGACCGCTGCACAGCGCTTGAAGGATGCAGCTGAAAAGGCGAAGATTGAGCTGAGCGGTGCTACCACCACCAACATCAACCTGCCCTTCATCACCGCTGATGCCAACGGTCCTAAGCACTTGGATATGACCCTGACCCGGGCAAAGTTCGATGAGCTGACCGCCGACCTGGTGGACGCTACCATCACCCCCATGAAGAACGCACTGCGTGACGCCGGCTTGACCGTGGATCAGATCGATAAGATCATCCTGGTAGGCGGTTCTACCCGTATCCCTGCTGTGCAGGCTGCTGTGCAGAAGTTCACCGGCAAGGAGCCCTTCAAGGGCATCAACCCTGACGAGTGCGTGGCTATCGGTGCTGCTATCCAGGGCGGTGTGCTGGCCGGCGACGTGAAGGACGTGCTGCTGCTGGACGTAACGCCCCTGTCTCTGGGCTTGGAGACCGAAGGCCACATCTTCACCAAGCTGATTGAACGGAACACCACCGTGCCTACCAGCAAGAGCCAGGTGTTCTCCACCGCCGCTGACGGACAGACCACCGTGGAAATCAACGTGCTGCAGGGCGAGCGCCAGATGGCTTATGACAATAAGTCCTTGGGTCGCTTCCAGCTGACCGGCATCGCTCCCGCTCCCCGTGGCGTGCCCCAGATCGAGGTTACTTTCTCCATTGACAACAACGGCATTGTGAACGTTAGTGCCAAGGATAAGGCCACCGGTCATGAGCAGAAGATCACCATCACCGCTTCCACCAACCTGAGCGAGGAAGAGATCAACCAGCGTGTGAAGGAAGCTGAGCAGTTCGCTGAGCAGGACAAGAAGCGTAAGGAAGAGGTGGAAACCCTCAACCGTGCTGACAGCCTGATCTACGAAACTGAGAAGCAGCTCCGTGAAAACGGCGAAAAGCTGTCCGATGAGGACAAGAACGCCATCCAGAGCGAGATTGATGCCTTCAAGAAGACCCGTGAGGGCAATAATGCTGAGGAAATCAAGAACGCTATGGACAGCTTCACCCAGAAGGTATATGCCATCTTCGGCAAGCTGTATCAGCAGCAGGGCGGTGAAGGCAGCGCACCTGACATGGGCGGCGCACAGAGTGGCACCACCAATCCTGATGGCAGCGTGAATGCTGACGGCGACGTCCACTAAGATTTCAATCATCCCCGGGCGTAAGTGCCACCGGCCTGCGTCCGGGGCTTTCCCGGTTTATTCAGGCAGTGAAAACTGCCGGTGATTTCGCGAGGTGAGAGAACATTGGCAACCAAGCGTGACTATTATGAGGTGCTGGGCGTCAGCAAAACGGCAACGCAGGACGAAATCAAGTCCGCTTACCGGAAAAAGGCAAAGGAATGCCATCCCGACCTGCACCCTGATGATAAAACAGCAATGGATCGCTTTAAGGAGCTGAACGAGGCCAACGAGGTGCTTAGTGACCCCAAGAAGCGTGAGCAGTACGACCGCTATGGCTTTGATACCCCCAACATGGGCGGTGGCAATCCCTTCGGCGGTGCCGGCGGCTTCGACTTTAGCGGTATGGGCGGCTTCGACAGCATCTTCGACCAGCTCTTCAACGGCGGTGCATCCTCCGCACAGCGGAACGGCCCTATGCAGGGCAATGACCTGCGGTATGAGCTGCGCATTACCTTCGAAGAAGCGGCCAACGGCTGTGAAAAGTCCTTCGAGTTTTATCGTAATGAAAATTGTGAAACCTGCCACGGTACCGGTGCCAAGCCGGGCACCAGTCCTACCACTTGTCCCACCTGTCATGGCTCCGGTCAGATTCGCCAGAGCGGCGGCTGGATGACCACCGTGCGCACCTGCCCCAACTGCGGCGGCACAGGTACGGTGATTGCAGACAAGTGCACGTCCTGCGGCGGCTCCGGTCGGGTACGGAAACGCCGTACGGCAACGGTGAAGGTGCCCGCCGGCATTGACAATGGTCAGACCATTGTGATGAGCAACCAAGGCGAGCCCGGTGTTCGTGGCGGTGCAAACGGCGACCTGTACATTAACGTGCTGGTAAAGCCCCATAAGCTGTTCCGCCGGGAGGGCTTCAACCTGAAGCTTGACCTGCCCATCAGCTTTACCCAGGCAGCTCTGGGCGGTGACGTGGATGTGCCTACCTTGAACGGCACGGTGAAGTACCGCATCCCCGAGGGCACCCAGAACGATACGGAGTTCCGCCTGAAGGGACAGGGCATTCAGCAGCTGAACATGCCTGGCAAGGGTGATCTGCTGGTGCGTGTTCGGGTGGAGATTCCTCGCAAGCTGAGCGACAAGCAGAAGGATCTGCTGCGGCAGTTTGAAGAATCCACCACCGGCAAGGAGTACGAAACTCGGAAGTCCTTTATGGATCGAGTCAAGGAAATTTTCAGTTAATGAATACGAATGCCAAACGGCGGCAGTGCTGCCGGGCAATATGCAAAGGGCTTGTCTCCTGCGGAATGTAGGGGACAAGCCCTTTGACTACGGGCAAAACAGTAAGGCACAGTGTTGAGGAGCATGTGTCCTGTGCTGGGCGCAAGGATAGACTTCTGGTCGTTCACCTAAGGGAAAAGAGAATCATGTGCAGAATCCTGTGAAGGTCGTTGCGGGTAAGTGTTGCTTGTCCCTCTGATAGGAAGGATGGGATGACGGCTTTCCTATCCAGCTGCACTGATACAGATATAAGAAAAGGAGCTTCCAATTCCTTTCGGATGGGAAGCTCCTTTTGCTTTAGGGTTAATTTGGATTAGTTATTCAGGGCGTTCCGGTCAACGGTTGCGTTGGCATCGGTGACCCACTGCTCAACAGCTGCATCGTAGGTGTTGTTCTGCTTGGTGGTCAGCACGCTTTCGGTCAGGGTGTCACGCACCTCGTCCAGGGAAACAGCACCTTCCGTTACATCGGATTCGTACTTGATGATGTAGTAGCCGTAGATGCCTTCCACCTTGTCGGATACATCGCCCACGTTTGCCAGCGCAAGAGCGGCAGTGGTGAAGGCAGTGTCCATGTTGGTGGTGGCTTCGCTTACAGCGTAGCCGGTCTTGGCGGTGGCAGCATCACCCTGCATGCCGGGATCCTCGGTGTATTCAGCCATCAGGGTATCCCAATCGCCACCGGGAATCTTAGCAAGGATTTCGTCAGCCTTTGCAGCGATGTTGGCGTAGGCCTGGGTCTTGGCGGCAGCCAGCTGATCCGCATAGAAAGCTTCTTCAGCCTTTGCCTGAGCCAGGGTCTTGGCAGCTTCGGCAACCTCGTCGGTCACTTCTTCGGTGAAGGCAGTGGTCACGTCGGTCACATTGGCGTTCTTCACGGTCAGGTCGGTTACGGTGGCGGTCAGGTCAGTTTCCGTAGCAACCAGATCAGTGGTGGTAGCAGCGTCTTCGGTGGTTTCTTCAGCAGCAGCTTCCACGGTGACGGTCACCTGAGCGGCCAGCGCATCGGCGTCTTCCACACCCAGATCCGTAAGGGCAGTGGTAGCCTCAGTGACAGCGGTTTCAGCATCGCTGTGCAGGGTGGTCAGCTCGTCAATCACGGCCTGATCATTTTCGGTAAACTTCACCAGAATCTGCTTCACCATGCGGTATCCGGCAGGACGATAGTAAACCGTGGTGCCGTTGTTCACAGCCGTGCCGTAGGAGGCAGGAGAGCTGGTATAGGTGGTCTTGGCACTTTCGGCCTTGGAGTCCAGCTCGGTCTGCAGCTCTTCATCGGTAACGGTAACGTCCTTCACCGTTTCGCTCTTCAGCTTGTTCTGCAGGTAGGTTTCCTTGGTGCTTTCGGCAACGGACTCATGGGTGATGCCGTACTCTTCACAGGTTTCGTCGATGGCCTTTTCCAGCTCATCGCCGGTCAGTTCCGTATCGGACAGATAGTAGCTCTGCACCTGCTCACGGGTGGACTGCCAATCTTCGGCAATCTCATTTTCCAGCTCGGCGGTTTCTTCCTCCGTCAGCTGATCCAGACCCAGCTCCTTGATCTTCATGTTCTTCACATCGTTTTCGATCAGGGCGTCGATGACGGAATCCGTTACGCTGGAGATATTGTCAGCATCCGTGGTATCATAGCTCATGCCATACATGCTGTAGATCAGGGACATGTAGTTCAGCTGATTGCTCACCTGATCCTGAATCTCGCCCTTGGTGTGCACATTGTCGCCAACCTTGATGATTTCCGTGGCACGATCCACGGCTTCATCCTTTTCGATCAGTGCGCAGCCGCTCAGCAGCATGGTAACTGCCAGCAGAAGCGCAAGCAAAGCCTTCTTGTGCATGAAAAATTCCTCTCCGTTCTTGATAATATCCATAGGTACTCGCACTATTATAGCGCAGGATGCATAAAAAACGCAAGCGCACGGGTCAACTTTCTTGTGAATAAACGGTAAACGGACGATGGTGCCGCTCAGGCTTTGATGTCACCTGTAATGTGATACTTCCTCTTTAAGTAGCCATGTAGGTTGCCGTATTCACTGACGGTGATCTCCTGAATGTTCATGCGATCCATCACTGCCAGCAGGATGCAAATGCCGTGCACCACAATGTCCGCACGATTGGGCTGAAGGCCGGGCAGCTGCAGCCGCTCTTCCATGCTCATGTCGGAAAGATACCAAGCCTTTTCCTCAATTTCCTGCTTGGTGATGCGGGTGCCGTGCATGTAGGTGCGATCCGTCCAGCGAATAGCCTTCACCATGGCAGCCAGGGTGGTAAACGTGCCGCCTACGCCGATCCACTTTTCTGGCGACGTTAGGGTGGGATGAGCACGCAGCTTTTCTTCCAGAATGTCGCTAGCCAACTGCTTCACCGCAGGCAGATCTCCGTGGGAACGGATGGGCATTCTGCCGAACAGCCGCACAGCACCCATCTGGCAGGAGAAGGCAGTAATCAGGTGCTCGCCCTGACCGATTACGATTTCCGTGGAGCCGCCGCCGATGTCAATCACGCCGCACATGTCTCCATCCGTAGCACCGAGGAAGGAAAGTGCAGCTTCTTCCTCACCGGAACAGATTTCCATTTCCACATGCGCAGCCTGCCTGAGCTGCTCACGGAGCTCCTCGGCATTGGCGGCATCCCGAACGGCACTTGTGGCAAACAAATCCACCTGCTCTGCTCCTAGGCACCGGGCTTTGATAGCCATGAGCCGTACTGCTTCCACGGTTTTGCGCATGGCTTCGGCACTCAGGTTGTGTTTGGCATCCAGTCCGGCAAACAGTCGGGTTCCTTCCCGGTCACGCAGCACCTGTTTTGCCTTTCCGTCTTCCACGTCTGCGACAAGCATTCTCACGGAGTTGGAACCAATACCGATGACGGCTGTACGCATGGTTATTCCCCTCTCTGAAATGAAAAAGAGGACCGCAAAGTCCTCCTTACACATTATTCTTCCATGGCTTCTGCCAGAATGCGGGCTTCCTCATCGCTGTAGGCATATAGCTCCTCAGGATTCTCAAACTGAAAACGCAGTTCGCCAGGCTTGATGAACTGATAGTCCGACCGGGCACGGGATTCCACATAGCTGTCCGTACCCACCAGAGCAATCTGCGCCTCCAAGGAAACCTGTTCCTCGTTCAGGTTGGCTTGCTGAATCCGCAGGGCAGTCTCTTCCTCACTAAGCTGCTTCTGTGCGCTTTGCAGCTGTCCACGGGCTACGAAGAAAACGATCAGCGCCAGCGTACACACCAGCACAATCTTTCCCCAACGCATGGTATCCTGCATTGCACACACCTCCTTGTGAGGAAAAGCTATTGTCCGATTTTATTCGTCACTGCATAGAACATTTCCTGCTTCTGCAGAACTTTTTTCGGCGTCTTCCGCTTCTCGCCATACTCGAAGACATTCGGCAAGAATGGCACTGTATTTCTTTTCACGGGCGGCATCCCATAGGAAAGCATCCGCTGCAGCGGATTCCAGGGCAAAGAAACCTTCAAAATCTTGATTTTTCAGGCAATCATTCAGCATGTCACTGCTGACCTGACTGCGGAGGGTGACTTCCCGGAGATTGTCCATGCAGCTTTGCAGCAAATCACCCACACTCTGCGCCCAATCCTCACGAGCCATGGCTCGCTGAATCTGCTTCAGTCGTGCCAGGGTTTCTTCCGGAGGCAGCCCGGCTTCGTATTCGTCAATGAGCCAGAACCAGCTTTCCGCCATGCGGCTCCAATCCTCATGCACCATGCCGTTGCTATAAATCAGCTCGCCCTTGTCCCCGGCAAAGTGTTCATCGGCTTGCAGCACAAACAGGGGCAGCCGATCGCACTGCATGTGCAGCCGCATCCAATCCTCCTGCTGAAAGCGGTCGCCGCTGCTGTAGGTGAACAGGGTCACCCACAAATCATCGGTGACTTTCACTTGCTCGCACCGGGCACCGGCTTCTACTCGCCCGAAAGCGGGCACCGCAATCATATTGTATAGGAAGGGATCGCCGCACTCCCATCGGGCATGCTCCTGAATCTGCTCAAACAGCTCCTCCACCTTGTACGGCGGACGATCCTCCGGCTCATGCAGCCAGCCACCATTGGAAAGCAGCGAACGGTTCAGCCGAAGCATGTCCGACTCGTTGCCAACAGCCGCCACACGAATTTTATGTAAACTGCCCATCATGTCACCCTTTCCCCGTCTTCCGCTCCAGCGTGAAAACTGTCAAATTTTATGCCGGAAAGGGCAAATTGTCAAGTGCTCAATTTGAAGTGTCGGGGAGATCGGAGGATTTGCGGGAGGCGGCTTTTGAGGCAAAAGCCCCTCCCGCACCCACCCGAAAACCATTTTGAAAAAATTCCCACCGGTAATGGCAACTGCTTTGCAAATCTCGAATCTGTCATGCATAGGCGGAAATCTACTTTGTCGATGGAAGACTTGCACCCAATGGGGAAAAAGGATATAATGAAGCGATGAATTTGCAAAGGGTGAGTTTATGGATTGGGTGGAAATCACTGTACATACAACCACAGCCGGGGCGGATCTTGTATCGGAGCAGCTGATGCAGGAAGGGGCTACCGGCACCATGGTGGAGGATCGGGCGGATATTCCGGATCCTTCCAAGCCCAATGGCTATTGGGAAATGATTGATCAAAAGCTGATTGACGACATGCCGGAGGATGTGCTGGTGCACGCCTGGTTTGACCCGCAGGGCTTTGCGGATCGGCTTCATGCCCTGCATACCCGCATGGAGGAAATCAAGGCTTTGGGGCTGGATTTCGATTTGGGTACGCTGGAAATTGCAACCCAGAACGTGAAGGAAGAAGACTGGGCGGAAGTGTGGAAGCGGTTCTACAAGCCCTTCCGTGCAGGCAAGAGCTTAGTGGTCAAGCCCACTTGGGAACACTATGATCCTCAGGAAGGGGACAAGGTGATCGAAATCGACCCGGGCATGGCTTTCGGTTCCGGCACCCACGAAACCACGGGCATGTGCATGGAGCTGCTGGAGGAAACCCTTCACGGCGGTGAGCGTGTCATTGACGTGGGCACGGGCAGCGGCATTCTGGCCATCGGCGCAGCCATGCTGGGAGCAAAGAGTGTGTTAGCCATTGATATTGACCCCACGGCAGTGAAAGTGGCCAAGGAAAATATTGAGCACAATCACCTGACGGAGAAAATCCGTGCTGTGGAGGGTAATCTGCTGGAGAAGACGGACGAGGCATGTGATGTATGCGTAGCCAACATCATTGCCGATGTGATTTGCTTCTTTGCCCAGCCCTTGACCCAGCACATTGTTTCCGGCGGACACTTCATTTGCTCCGGCATCATTAAGGAACGGGAAGCAGATGTGCGGGAAGCACTGGACAAGGCCGGCTATGCCATTGAGGAAGTGCGGCACAAGGGCGAGTGGGTTGCCATCCGGGCACGGAGGAGCTGAGCCATGCATCGCTTTTATGCGGAAGGTGCGATCGTTGACCATGTGGCCATGCTCAGCGAGGAGGATGTTCGCCATGCTACCCGAGTTCTGCGGCTTCAGGAGGGAGATCCTGTAGAAATCTTTGCTGAAGGGAAACGCTTTGCCGGTACATTGGCCACAACGGATCAGAGACTGGCTTGCCGGGTGGAACAGGAACTGCCGGGGACAGAGGCAGCACTGCGCGTGACCCTCTATCAAGGCCTGCCTAAGGCAGAAAAGATGGAGTGGATTGTGCAGAAGGCTGTGGAGCTGGGAGCAAGCCGTGTCGTGCCTGTGGCCATGAGCCGCTGCGTTGTGCAGCTTAATGGCAAGGACGGCCTGCGCAAGCAGGAACGTTGGCAGAAAATTGCACGGGAGGCCAGCAAGCAATCCGGACGGTGCATGACCATGGAGGTGGATGCCCCCATCACCATGAAGGAAATGCTTCAGCGCCTGCCAAAACATGAGGCGGCGTTGGTTCCCTGGGAGGAAGCCAATGGCTATAGCTTGAACGCTTTCCATGCAGATTATCCTCAGTGCCGGGACGTAGCAATCGTCATCGGTCCGGAGGGCGGCATGTCCGCAGAAGAAGTGCAGGCCATGGCGGTGCAAGGATGCCGGGCTGTTACTTTGGGTCCCAGAATCCTTCGCACGGAAACGGCAGCCATTACCTCCATTGCCATGCTGATGTGCCTTTTTGAACAGATGCAGTAAAAAGAGAGGAAGAAAAGTTTTTTGAATACCGTTGCTTTCCATACACTGGGCTGCAAGGTAAACCAATATGACACCCAGGCCATGCTGGAAAAGTTCCGTGAAGCCGGGTACGCCATTGTGCCCTGGAACGAGGATGCGGATGTGTATGTGGTCAACACCTGCACTGTAACCGGCACGGGGGACAAGAAGTCCATGCAGATCGCCCGCCGTCTCCGCAGGGAGCATCCCTTGAGCGAGGTGGTACTGTGCGGTTGCCTTGCCCAGCGGAAAGGGGCAGAACTGCTGGATACCGGCGCACGGCTGATTCTTGGCACCCAGCACCGGGGCGAAGTGGTGACGCTGCTGGAAAAGGCCGTGAAGGACGGCACGCAGATGTGCGCCGTAGATGCTTTGACGGCAGAAACGCCCTTTGAAGAGCTGAACATTACCGATCAGGAAGACCATACCCGGGCGATTATGAAAATTCAGGAAGGCTGCAATAACCATTGCACCTACTGCATTATCCCCAGCGTTCGGGGTCCTATTCGCTCCCGTCCCTTGGAAGATGTGGTGCAGGAAGCACAGAAGCTTGCAGATGCTGGGTACAAGGAACTGGTGCTGACCGGCATTCACCTGACCAGCTACGGACGAGACTTGCAGGAGAACGTGGGGCTGATTGATGCTATTGAGGCCGTGCAGGCCATTGACGGAGTGGAACGGATTCGCCTTGGCAGCCTGGAACCCGGCGTAGCCACGGAAGATTTTGCCCGCCGGCTTGGTCAGTGCAGCAAGGTGTGTCCCCAGTTCCATCTGGCATTGCAGTCCGGTAGTGATACGGTGCTGGCTCGCATGGCACGCCGATACAATACCACCATGTACCTGCGCTCGGCAGAGCATCTGCGCAGCGTATTTCCCATGGCGGCCTTCACCACCGATGTGCTGACAGGCTTCCCGGGGGAGACGGAGGCAGAATACCAGGAAACCTGCGCCTTTGTGGAGAAAATGGCCTATGCCAGAATCCATGTCTTCCCCTACAGCCAGCGGGAAGGCACCAAGGCGGCCGTCATGCCCGGACAGTTGACCCGGGAAGAGAAGGAACGCCGTGCTCGAGGGCTGATTGCACTGGGTGAGCGGCTAGCATCGGCTTATCAGGAAAAGTGGCTTGGCAAGGAAAGCACCGTGCTGCTGGAAGAGCAGCTGCCGGAAGGCTGGGTGGGCTACACGCCGGAATACATTCGGGTGCAGGTAGCTCCTTGTCCGGCTTGCAGGCAGGGGGTACAGCTGCCGGTTCGCCTTACGGCCGTGGACGGCGAAGGCATGAAGGGCGAGCTGATGTAACTCTTTGACGTAAAAATTTTTTGAAACGGGAAGAAAAAGACGGTTAGCAACGTTTATATCAGAGAGAGGAGCGATAGCAATGGCAGATTGTCTTTTCTGCAAGATTATCCATGGAGAGATCCCGTCCAACAAGGTGTATGAGGATGACAAGGTGTATGCCTTCCGGGACATCAATCCCCAGGCACCGGTGCACGTGCTGGTGATTCCCAAGGAGCATATTGCCTCTGTGGGTGCGGCAGAAGAAACGGACGAGGCTACCTTGGCGGCTTGTCTGAAGGCATGCGCAAAGGTGGCAAAGCTGGAAAACGTAGCGGAAACCGGTTTCCGCGTGGTTTCCAACTGCGGCGACGATGCCTGCCAGAGTGTCCATCACTTGCATTTCCATGTGCTGGGCGGCAAGAAAATGGCCGAAAATATGGCCTGATTTGCCACATTTCGTGGAAATGAGTAATTTCGAAAGGAAAACTCGGCTGAAATTCGGCAGAATAGCTTGACGGTTAGCGAGAAAGGCGGTATAATAATCGTACGGTTCGCTATCCGTCCGTCTCGCCGGGTTCAAGGCGAGATGAGCGAGAGGAGGGATAACAGTGTCCGAGGTACGCATCCGTGAGAACGAGTCCCTGGAAAGCGCTCTCAAGCGGTTTAAGCGGCAGTGCGCTCGTAGCGGAGTTCTCCAGGAGGTTCGCAAGCGCGAGCATTACGAGAAGCCCAGCGTGAAGCGCAAGAAGAAGGCAGAAGCCGCTCGCAAGCGCAAATACTGATTTTCGTTCCGCCGACCCTTTCTTTCGTAATGAAGGAAAGGGTCTTTTTCATGTCTTCGAATCCGTACAAAATTTTTATGAAAGTTCACAGCTGTGCCCTTGTTCTGCATTAAGGGTTGTGTTATAATCCACGACGGCTGTGATTCGGTGCGTTGCACATCCAGCAATTCCATAGCACCGCATGCATGGCCGTGCGGTATCAACGAAACACAAGGAAGTGTTATCATGGCCGATCATCGGCTGAATACTACCATGACGGAAGGCAGCTTGCCTAAGCAGATTATGCTTTTCAGCTTGCCGCTGATGCTTTCCAATGTGCTGCAAGTGCTCTTCAACATGTCGGACGTGGCTGTTGTGGGACGCTTTGCCGGATCTCATGCGCTGGGATCGGTGGGTTCAACGTCCATCCTGGTGTCGCTGCTGACGACAGTGCTCATCGGCGTGGGCAGTGGTGTCAACATTATGGTGGCACGGTACATGGGCGCAAGGAATGATCGGGAAGTGGTGGATGCTGTCCACAATTCCTTCGTCATTTGTCTGGCGGCTGGCTGCTTGCTGATGTTTGCCAGTCTCCTAGGTGCAAGACCCATACTGGAGCTGCTGGGTACCAAGGAAGAGCTGATTGACGGGGCAGAGACCTACCTGCGGATCTACGCGTTCGGTCTCCCCGCTGCCGGACTGTATAACTTCGGCAATGCTGTGCTGTCTGCTGCCGGAGATACCCGCAGGCCTTTGTATATCCTGTCTGCTGCCGGTATCCTGAACGTGCTGCTGAATCTTTTCTTTGTGATTGTCTGCGGCATGGCGGAAGCTGGCGTAGCCTTGGCCAGCAGCATTTCTCAGTGGCTGAGTGCCTCCTTGGTGGTGGCACTGCTGATTCGGTCTTCCACAGTGTATGCTCTGCATCCCAAGCTGATTCGTGTGCAGCCGGAAATGATGAAGCGTATCTTGCCCCTGAGCCTGTCGGCGGCGGCACAGAACGCTATCTTTGCCGTGGCTAATCTGTTCATCCAGTCCGGCGTCAATTCCTTTGATACGGTGATTGTGGAAGGCACGGCGGCGGCCACCAATGCAGATGCGCTCTGCTATGACGTGATGGCAGCCTTGTACACGGCCTGCTCCAGCTTCATGAGCCAGAACTACGGTGCCGGCAAGCGGAAGCGCGTGCTGCACAGCTACCTGATTGCCTTGGGCTATTCCTTCGGCATCGGTCTGGTCATCGGCTTGGTGTTGGAGTTCTTCGGCAAGGGTTTCCTGGCACTGTTTACCAGCGATGCTGCCGTTATGGAGGCAGGCATGGTTCGCCTGCGGGTCATGGGGTTCTCCTATGCCTTCAGTGCTTTTATGGACTGTACCATTGCTGCTTCCCGCGGCTTGGGCAAGAGCGGCGTGCCTACGGCGATTGTGATCATGGGCTCCTGCGTGTTCCGCGTGGTTTGGGTCTACACCGTGTTCGCCTACTTCCATACCATCCTTTCCCTGTACCTGCTGTACATCTTCTCCTGGAGCATTACCGCCATTGCGGAAATTATCTACTTCGTCTATATTTATCGGAGGCTGGAAGGCAAGATGGCCGCAGCCTGAACGTGTCCCTGCCGTTTCGGCAGGGCTTTTCTTTTTGTGGGACAAAAATGAGATTTGTCTCTTGACCGTTTGGCTGCTCCTTTGGTATGCTCATTGTGGAAAATTGGCAAGGAGGTTGTGCAATCATGTATTGGATTGTAACGGATTCTACTACGGACCTGCCTTTATCATACATCAACGCTCAGGAAAATTTCAAGGTTGTCAGCCTGTCTTATACCATGGACGGGCAGAGCCACATTCCTGACGGTACGGTGGAAAACAGCCGTGCCATTTACGCTGATCTTCGTGCAGGCAAGGTGATTACCACTGCACAGATCAATGTGGAAGAGTGGAAGGAACAGATCAGCGACCTGCTCATCAAGGGACAGGATGTGCTGGTGATCGCCTTCTCCAGCGGCTTGAGCGGCACCTACGCAGCAGGCGTGCAGGCAGTTAAGGAATTGAAGGAGCAGTATCCTGACCGGAAGTTGGCCATTGTGGACAGCCTGAGCGCCTCCATGGGCGAAGGTCTGCTGGTGCACTATGCCCTGCAGAAGCGTCAGGAGGGACTGACCCTGGAGGAAAACGCCAAGTGGGTGGAGGAAAATCGGCTGAACATCGTGCATTGGTTCACGGTGGATGACCTGATGTTCCTCAAGCGTGGCGGCCGGGTGTCCGCAACCAGTGCTTATCTGGGGTCCATCATTAAGATCAAGCCGATTTTGAATGTGGATGAAGCCGGACACCTGATTCCTCGTGATAAGGTGCAGGGGCGGAAGCGCAGCATTCGGGCACTGTTCGAACGGACGGAAGCCAATGCAGTGGATATTGCGAACCAGACGGTGTTCATCAGTCACGGCGACTGTGAAGAAGAAGCACAGTCTTTGGCGGATATGCTCCGGGAGAAGCTGGGCGTGAAGAACATCCTGATGGGCTACATTGGACCCATCATCGGCAGTCATTCCGGCCCGGGCACCATTGCGGTGTTCTTTGTGGGCAATGGTCGGAAGGTGTGAAGATATGGGGTTGCTGCAAGCAATTGCGGCAACTCTTTTTTGCATCTGGAGGCGATCACGGATCAGGAGGAAAGCCGACCTGATGGGGGAGAAGGGCAATGAAGCGAAACTGCTCAAACTTTTTTCGCTAAAGGGGTTGACAAAATGCGAAAAAAGGTGTATCATTATCAACGTCGCCTGCGGGACAGACCAAAGGAGATAAGAACGACGGGGTGTAGCGCAGTCTGGTAGCGCACGTGCTTTGGGAGCATGGGGCCGGGGGTTCGAATCCCTTCACCCCGACCAGATGACACCTCATCAACGTGGCCCCGTGGTCAAGAGGCCTAAGACACCGCCCTTTCACGGCGGCTACTCGGGTTCGAATCCCGACGGGGTCACTCCTTCTCTTCTTACTCGCTGTTATGGGCCTTTAGCTCAGTTGGTTAGAGCGGCCGGCTCATAACCGGTTGGTCCGGGGTTCAAGTCCCTGAAGGCCCACAGCCGAATTGTGGCCCGGTAGCTCAGTTGGTTAGAGCGCCAGCCTGTCACGTTGGAGGTCGAGGGTTCGAGCCCCTTCCGGGTCGCCACTTTCTTTCTTGGGACTGAGGAGCTTCGTGCTGGCGTAGCTCAATTGGCAGAGCACCTGATTTGTAATCAGGGGGTTGCGGGTTCAAGTCCCATCGCCAGCTCCATCTCCTTGGATTAAGGGAGAAAATCAATTTCATATGGATGGGTTCCCGAGTGGCCAAAGGGAACAGACTGTAAATCTGTCGCGATAGCTTCGGTGGTTCGAATCCACCCCCATCCACCAACATGCGGGAATGGCGGAATTGGCAGACGCGCTAGATTCAGGTTCTAGTGAGGGCTAACTTCATGCAGGTTCAAGTCCTGTTTCCCGCACGTTAGCAAAAGACCTTCAGTCCTTGACTGAGGGTCTTTTTTTACAACATTGAGCAATGGAGGATCAACCATGGCCTGCGCATTTTCAGCAAAAGACGTAACCCTTCGCTATGGGGAAAAACACCTGCTGGATCACGTGGATATCACCATTTCCGATGGGGATCGCGTGGGTATTGTGGGGCGAAACGGCGCAGGCAAATCCACCCTGCTTCGGCTGCTGGCAGGGCAGGAAGAGGCGGATCATGGGGAAATCGCCCGCCGCCGGGGACTTACCGTGGCTTATCTGCCCCAAACGCCGGATCTTCGCCCGGAAGATACCATCACCCAGGCGGCTCTCCACTATTTACCCGCCAGACCCGGTGAAAATGTGGAAAACGCTGCTTATGAGGCGCAGACCATTCTGACTCAGCTGGGGTTTGCAGATACATCGGTGAAGGTGGGAACCCTTTCCGGCGGTCAAAAAATGCGGGTGGCATTGGCCGGTGTGCTTTGCCGACCCTGCGATGTGCTGCTGCTGGACGAGCCTACCAACCACATTGACATTGACATGTCCCAATGGCTGGAGGATCGGCTGATGAGCTTCCGCGGCACCTTGATGGTGGTAACCCACGACCGGTACTTGCTGGAGCGTGCCTTCAACCGCATCCTTCACGTTGGCGGCGGCCGGGTGGATAGCTACCAGTGCGACTATGCCGGCTACTTGGAGGAGCGTGCCCAGCGGGAGGAAATGGCGGAAGCCACCTTGCGAAAAAATAAATCCCTCTACCGTAAGGAACTGGCATGGATTCGCCGGGGTGCACAGGCTCGCAGCACCAAGGCCAAGGGGCGGATTGAACGCTTTGACCAGCTGACGGACAGCATCCGGGAAGCACCACCTGAGCAAACCCTGAACATGAAGAGCGTTGCCAGCCGATTGGGCAAGAAGATTCTCAGCTGGGAGCACTTGGATGTTTCCATTGACGGCGAAGCACTGATTCAGGATTTTTCTTATACTCTTCTGCGGGATGACCGCCTTGGCATCGTAGGCGGCAACGGCGCAGGAAAAACCACTCTACTGCGCACCTTGGTGGGAGATCTGCCCCCGGCAGGCGGCATCATTGAACGGGGCGAAACGGTGAAGATCGGCTACTTTGCCCAGCATTGCCCGCCGCTGGATCCGGACACCCGTATCATTGATGCAGTGCGGGATGTGGCGGTGCACGTTTACACCCCGGATGGGGACTTGTCGGCTTCCCAAATGGCGGAGACTTTCCTGTTTCCTTCCAGTATGCAATATCAGAAGGTAGCCAGCCTGTCCGGCGGCGAAATGCGGCGGCTGTATTTGCTGCGCATCCTGATGGCTGCGCCCAATGTGCTGGTGCTGGACGAGCCCACCAATGATTTGGATATCGAGACCCTGAACGTGCTGGAGGATTATCTGGATGCTTTCCAGGGGGCAGTGATTGCCGTCAGCCATGATCGTTATTTCCTGGATCGGGTAACGACCCATCTGTTTGCCATTGAGCACAAGCAGATGGTGCCCTATATCGACGGCTGCGAAAGCTATCTGGCAAAGATGAAGAGCGAGACCGTGCAGACCAAGCCTCGGGAAGAAAGCACCCCTGCCATTCAGACCCCAAGACGGATGAATCAGCCAACCCTGAAGTTCACTTTCAAGGAACAGCGGGATTTTGACACCATTGAGGAAACCATTGCCGGCTTGGAAGAGAAACTGGAGCAGCTGGGCAGGGAACTGGAAGCCAACAGTGCCGACTATACCAAGGTGACGGAGCTGATGGCACAGCAGGAAAAGACCCAGGCCGAGCTGGATGGAGCCATGGAACGGTGGGTGTACCTGCAGGACAAATATGAGGCCATTCAGGCAGCACAGCAAGGGAAAGCGAATAGGCCTTCATAAGAAGTGCCGCTTCGATGTCAAATGATGTCGAAGCGGCACTTCCGTTTTGCAAGCAAAGAAAGAATCGTATGAACCCAAATGAACGGTACATCATACCACGCCGATTTCGCGCATCAGCAGCGGCAGTGCCTGCTCAAAGGCCACGCCGTAGCGCAGGGGCAGACCGTTTGCCAGGGTGTGCTCCATGGCCGCATGAGTGAAGCGGACGGCGGCGTGGAGAGACTTCTCTATGGACAGCCCCTGCATCAGGCCGCCCATGAGACCGCTGGCCAGCACGTCTCCTGTGCCGTAGAAGATGCCGGGTAGCTTTTCTCCACCGGCAAAGGCAGTTTCCCCCGTATCGGCACAGAAGCCGGAAGCACCCAGCAAGCCATTCTGCTCTACACCGGTGATGATCACCTGCTTGCAGCCGAAGCGGCGGCATAGCTCCTCCATCATGTTTCGAACGGCATTCCAACCGGGAGCAGGGTCGTAGGGGCGGTGGAGCAGGATGCAGGCTTCTGTCAGGTTGGGGACGATCACATCCGCCAACCGGCATAATGCTCCCATGCCTTCCGCCATGGCTTGGGTATAGGTGGCGTACAGCCGCCCGTGATCCGCCATGACAGGATCCACAAGGGTCAGGGTATCCTGCCGATGATACTTCTCCAGCACATTGCCCACCAACTGAATCTGCTCAAAGGAGCCGAGAAATCCGGTGTACAGCCCGTCAAAGCGGAGGGGCAAGGTGGCAAAGTGGGCGGCAATCTTCTCCATTTCCTGGGTCAGATCCAGGCAGGTGTATCCCGTGAATTCCCCCGTGTGGGTGGAAAGTAGGGCAGTAGGCAGGGCGGAGGTGTGGAGTCCGCAGGCGGAAAGCACGGGCAATGCGACCGTCAGGGAGCAGCGTCCCACGCAGCTGAGATCATGAATGGCCAGTACCTGCTTCTGCAAGGATACCGCCTCCTCGTGTTTCGGTTGGTTTTTGCTTCCTTATCATACGGCATGAGGAAGGGATTTGCAAGCATCATGGAGAAAACATGCAAAGTACATCCATGATCTTCCCTTTTCCTTGACAAAGATTGAAGGAAAAGATATAGTGAAGGGCAAGTGACAAGGAGGAGGAATGTGCTATGACCAAGGCTTTGATCTCCGTGACCGGGGTTGATACCACCGGCATTATCGCCCGTGTGGCCACCAAGCTCAGCGAGCTGAATGTGAATATTCTGGATATTTCCCAGACCATTCTTAGCGGCTATTTCACCATGATGATGGTGGTGGATATTGACGGTGCCAAGCGGGACTTCGCAGGCATCAATCAGGAGCTTCAGCCTGTGGGCGAGGAGCTGAAGATGGCCATTCACATGCAGCGCATGGATCTGTTCGACGCAATGCACCGGATTTAAGGAGGAACAGAACGTGATTGAAACCGGCGAAATCCTCCAAACCATGCGGATGATTCAGGAAGAAAACTTCGACATCCGCACCATTACCCTGGGTATCAACCTGCTGGACTGCTCCGATGCGGACGGGGAGAAGTGCGGCCAGCGGGTTTACGACAAAATCTGCCGTGTGGCCAGCAATCTGGTGAAGACCGGCGAAGCCATTGAGATGGAGCTGGGCATTCCCATTGTCAATAAGCGGATTTCCGTCACCCCGGTGAGTTTGATTTGTCAGGCTGATCCCCGTCCCATTGCCCGCTGGCTGGATAAGGCAGCCCACGAAATGGGGGTTAACTTTCTTGGCGGATACTCTGCCCTGATGCAAAAAGGCGCTACCGCCGCAGATGAGCGGTTGCTGGCTTCCATTCCAGAAGTCTTGGCGGAAACGGAACGGCTCTGTTCTTCCGTGAACGTTGGCTCCACCCGTGCAGGCATTAACATGAACGCCGTGCGGGAAATGGGGGAGATCATCAAAAAGACGGCGGAGATGACCGCCGAACAGGACGGCCTGGGCTGCGCCAAGCTGGTGGTGTTCGCCAATGCAGTGGAGGACAATCCCTTCATGGCTGGTGCTTTCTGCGGCGTAGGCGAGCCGGAATGCGCCATTAACGTGGGCGTGTCCGGCCCCGGTGTGGTGAAGACGGCATTGGAGCAGGTGAAGGGTCAACCTTTTGATGTGGTGGCAGAGACCATTAAGCGCACTGCATTCAAGATCACCCGAGTGGGTCAGTTGGTGGCACGGGAAGCCTCTCAGCGGCTGAATATCCCCTTCGGCATTGTGGATCTGTCCCTTGCGCCTACCCCTGCACGGGGCGACAGTGTGGCCCACATCCTGACGGAAATGGGTCTGGAAATGGCCGGCGCACCCGGCACCACGGCGGCACTGGCACTGCTGAATGATGCAGTGAAGAAAGGCGGCGTCATGGCCTCCAATCATGTGGGCGGCCTGTCTGGTGCTTTCATTCCCGTCAGCGAGGACATTGGTATGATTGAAGCGGCTTCTGCTGGTGCTTTGACCATCGAAAAGCTGGAAGCCATGACCTGTGTGTGCTCCGTAGGTCTGGACATGATCGCCATCCCTGGGGATACCAGTGCCGCCACCATTTCCGGCATTATTGCGGACGAGGCGGCCATTGGTATGATCAACAACAAGACCACGGCGGTTCGTGTCATCCCTGCTCCCGGCAAAAAGGCAGGGGATGTGGTGGAGTTCGGCGGCCTGCTGGGCTTTGCTCCGGTAATGCCGGTGAATCCCTACGGCAATGAGGCCTTTATCGCCCGTGGCGGACGGATTCCTGCGCCTCTGAATTCCCTGAAGAACTAATCAGCCAGCCTTTTTATAATATTCAGTCAAAGAAGCATGCCCAAGGCGGCAGTCACGGATATTCCACTGTGACTTTCGTCTTGGGTATTGCTTTTTGTTTTTTGACTATTGCAACTTGTTATTGTAATTTACGAAAAGAATCCGGTGCTGCTGACAGTGCTGGCGCACGGCAGTCATGACCGGGGAACGGGGAATGAGTATTTCCTGAACATCTCACAAATTCAGGCATTTATTGAGCTGAGCCTTCAGGCGAAGGATGAAACGAGTAAGGCATAATCATTGATGGCAACAACAAGAGGGAACCGGCAGCGTGTCGGTTCCCTCTTGTTTTACTTGATTCGACAGGATGCAATCATCGATGGTCGCACTTCTGACACTGAACCATGGGCGTACCTTTTTCCTCTTTATAGAACACGCCTGCCCATTGGCAGATGCTCTGCAGAATCGGCACCACGGAAGCCCCCTTCTCCGTCAGGGAGTATTCCACTCGGGGCGGAATCTCATCGTAAGACTTGCGCTCCACCATGCCGTTGGCGATCAGCTCTTTCAGCGTGGCGGCCAGCACAGCATCCGTGATGTTGCCCATTTCCCGGCGAAGTTCGCTGTAACGCAGGGTGCCCAGGGTGGCCAGCACGCAGATGATGCGGGAGTTCCACTTGCCGCCGAACAGCTCCATGCCGTATTCCAGGGGACAGCGGATGTCCTTTTCCAGCTTCCGTTGATACATGGCTGACACCTTACCTTTCATCCTTCGATTATAGCGGGAACTTCGGCTTCCTGCAAGCAAATGGGGACGGATTGGGTGAGCGCAAGCTTGCACCCACGCCGTCCATTACAGTTCCTTCTTGTTATCGGCACCGGGGGTGGTAACGATCACCTTCTCCGGGGTGATGATCAGGGCTCCCTTAGCGGTAGCAGCACCGTTGAACATTTTTTCCACCATGGCCTTGAAGGCGGCAACCACGTCGCCTTCCGTAACGTACTGGGCTGTGCCCTTCACTTGATAGCCTTCCAGCTTCTGCGCATCGTAAACGGAAATGGCGATCTTGCCGTTGTTGGCAGAGAGATTCTTCAGCGTGGTATCCAGGAACACATCCCCCACCACCAGCTTGCCGTCAGGGGTTACGTCCTTGAAGGCAACAGGCACCACATTGGGTTCACCGTCTGCACAGGTAGCCAGATCCCACATACCAGTCTTGAGCAGATTCACAACATGTTCATTCATCATAACAACTTCCTCCTTTTCTCAGAGCTTCTTGGCTCAGCTGACTTACTTATGATAGGACAGCTGCGAGGCAAATGAAAGATATGGGTTGAATCATGAGTAACTCATTAATTGCATAGTGAAAGCTTTGCCCAAGATAACCAACGCATGTTATAATACGCCCATAAGCAAAAGGGGCTCTGCTGCTTGCATGAAGGTGAGAAACGAGACAAAGCAAATGACAATGATCACGGATAGGAGGTGCATCTATGAGCTGGACGAATTTATAAAAAAACATATCCTTGAGCGAGGCCTAATGTATCATTTGGAAGGCTGTGTTGAAAATCGCCAAGTCAATGACGGTGGAATCACCGCAATGGTGGAGGGAGCAGAACAGTACGATGTGACCATCAAGCTGCATAAGAATGAGGTAATCGACATGGCATGCACCTGTCCCTATGGCGAGACAATCACCGCTAACGCACGGAACGTGGCAGACCGAGCGATATACCGTGAATGGGTGTCAACACTGAAGCACATGCGGAAAATTCCGGGGGAGAAACCGTTGTCGATGAAATAGCCAGGACATGGCGCGCTGAATATCGGCGCCGAAAGGCGATGATGGAGGAGTTGGATCGTCTATAAAAGGCGTACTTCCTTCCATAAAAAAAGGCGGCTATGTTGCACCGCCTTGTTTTTTGCAAGCTTATAAATTTTCAAAATACCGAAGCAGGTTCTTTCCTGCCACGCCTTCCACGGCTTCTTCCGTGTAACCGCGGCGGCGCAGTTCTTCCAGCAGATTGGGCACCTGTGCTGGGTTTTCCAGTCCATCCGGGATGACCTCAATGCCGTCAAAATCAGAACCGAAGCCCACAATCTTTTCGCCGCCCATCTGGCAGATGTGGTCAATGTGTTCTGCCACACGCTTTACGTCTGCCTTTCCATCATCGGAGAGGAAGTAGGGGTAAAAGTTCACGCCCACGTAGCCGCCGTCGCGGATGAGCAGGCGCAGCTGATCATCCGTCAGATTCCGGGGATGATCACACAGTGCTTTGCAGCAGCTGTGGGAAGCCAAAGGCGCATGATTGGTCTTGGCAAAGATGTCGTAGAACCCGGCCTCGTTTAGGTGGGAGGTATCCACCGCCATCTTTACCCGCTGCATTTCCTTCACCACGGCAACGCCGTAGTCTGTCAGACCACGCTTGTCCCCATGCTTGGCAGGGTAGCCCAATCGATTGTCATTATTCCACAGCAGGGCGGCCATGCGCACACCCTTCTGCCGCCATGCTTCCACCGTGGACAGATCCTTCTCAAACACCTCGCCGCCTTCGATGGAGAGCATGAAGGCATTTTCTCCTTCCACAGCCTCCGAAGGGTCGTCTACTTGCTTCAGCCCCTTGGCAAGGCAGCCGGGCACTTGGCCTATTTCCGCTGCTACAATGGCTTCATAGTCCCCTTTGTTGCCATCTCGGCCTGTCCACATGGCGAAGGTTTGCAGGGTGATACCTCCTTGCTTCAGCCGCTCCGGGGTAATCATGGGGTGCTGCTCGTGGGTCACGCCAAGGGCATAAAGCGTATCGGAATGGGTATCTGCAATAAACATGGGGGAAGCCTTCTTTCTCAGTGATGATAGAAATCGATTAAAGGGGCAGCGTGCTTTTAGTGCCACTCAATCTCGCTGCTGTCCCGGGAGGGTGTCAAATCATACAGCACTCGGCGTACCTTGGGGCTGGCTTGCCGAATGCTCTGGCACACCCGCTCCAGCACATCATAGGATACACGGGATGCCATGGCAGAGGCACCTTCCACCGCCTGTACTGCCCGGAGAATCACCACATAGGGCTGCTCCTGCTGTCCGGCAGGATCCTCCGCCAGCACGGCAAAATACTTCCACAGCCGCCGTGATTGTCCGCTCTGCTTTAGCTCTTCCCGGAAGACATGATCCGCTTGGCGAAGAATGGTCAGCTTCTCTTCCGTTACCTCGCCGAAAATGCGCAGGGCAAGCCCAGTGCCCGGGAATGGCTGGCGGTGAATCATCCAGGAGGCAAACCCAAGCTCCTCGGCAATGTCCCGCACCTCGCTCTTAAACAGCTCCCGCAGGGGGGCGAGAATGGGAATCCCATCCGGGGTTTGTCCATCTGCCATGATGGTGCCGCCCAGCAGGCTGTCACTGTAATTGGTGCCTTGCAGAATCAGCTTTACATTGCCGATTTTCTGCACTTCTTCTTCCAGCACCTGACAAAGACAATCGATGATCCGCTGCTCTTTTTCTTTGGCGGAGGCCACCCCTGCCAGCGCCGTCATGACTCGATGAGAGGCATCAATGCGGGTAAAGTTCAGCCCCATGGTTTCCTGAAAATATTGAGTGACCCGGTCGCTTTCGCCTTCACGCATCAGACCTGTATCCACAAACAGGCAATGAAGCCGATGCCCCAGTGCCATGTTGCCCATCACGGCGCACACGCCGCTGTCCACGCCACCGGAAAGGGCACAGACCGCTTCACCGTCACCGATAAGTTCTTTCATTTCCTGGTGCGCCTGCTCAATCACCAGCTTCGGTTCCCACCAAGGGTCGCAGCCGCAGACCTGCCGACAGAAGTTCATCAGCAGCCCCATGCCGTCCGGATCATTTTGCTCCACATGGAAGGCCAGACCGTACACCGGCTTTTCACCCAGACGGAAGCCCAGAACGCCTTCCTGCGCCTGTGCAGCAGGATGCGCATCCTCCGGCAGTACCATGGTGCGCAGGTTCGTCAAGTACCGTTCGCCCGGCTCCATCTGATCAAAGAGAGGATCCGTTAAGGGATACTGCACCTGTGCTACAGTCGGAGTGTCCTTCTTTTCACCCAGCGTGCCGCTTGCGTGGAGGCACAGCCCCAGTGCTGCATCTCCCATGGCCAGCAGAGGCAGATCAAAGGCCAGCAGGGCAGACCAATCGATGCTTGCATCAGCTTCACCCTGACTTCCTCCGGGAATCAGAATGCCCTTTGCCTCGGGAGCTTGCAGATCTTTCAGGGCATCCGCCATGGTCAGCACCCGGCAATACACGTGCTCTCCACGGAGCTTTCGTGCCAGACTGCCGCATGCGCCGTCTCCGGTGTTGATCACCACAATCCGATCCTGCATGGTGCCATCCCCTCCTTCATTGGGTCAGATGATTCGACATCAGCGGTATAAATTCCTTCTTTGCCCCAATCGGCAAAGCTTGAGGACATGGGAAAGCCCCTGCTTCATGCACGAAGCAGGGGCACGGTTATGACCGATATTGTACGAAAATTACTGCTTGGCAGTCCACAGCCCACGGGGATAGCGTCCGTCGTCCTCCATCTGTTTCACAGCCTGCGCAACCACCGGCTTATCCTCCTGATAGGTCACGCCGAACCAGCGGTCATGGCTGGAACGTACCTGCACCGTGGCCTCCTCGGCACTGAGCAGGGTGTTCACTTCCGTAGGCAGGAAGAATTCAGCCTTTAGGGGATTATCTGCCAGGGCGTCATCCAGGAAGGCAGGGAAGTCCCGCTCCAGTGCTTTCACAAAGTTGGGAGTAAAGCCCCACAGGTTCATGCTCACCAGGGTGCCGGTAGGAATCCGATGATAGGTTTCACCGTCCTCAGTATACAGGGGGCCATCCGTGGTCTTGATGATGTGGGTGCGCTCGCACACGTCCGTCAGCATGCCGTTGTCATCTACCGTGCACACACCACGGGATACGTGACCATTGTCACTGAGGGTGTTTTCCACATGGTAGCCCACCATCATGTAATGGGCAGGTTCAGTGTCCTCCATGGCGGACAGGGCATCGTAGGCTTCCTTGAAGGCGGAAATGCCGTAGTAGTCGTCAGCATTGATGACCGCAAAGGGAGCGTCAATCAGTTCCTTGCAGCACAGCACTGCATGACCGGTGCCCCAAGGCTTGGTGCGCCCGGTCGGCACGGTGTAGGGAGCAGGCAGCATATCCACCTGCTGGAAGGCATAGCGAACCTCCATGAAAGGCTCGATATGCTGACCCACAATCCGGCGGAAGTCTTCCTCAATTTCATGCTTAATGAGGAAGATGACCCGCTTAAAGCCTGCCCGGCGGGCATCAAAAATGCTGTAGTCCAGAATGACCTCACCGCAGGGACCCACGGGATCGATTTGCTTTAGTCCGCCGTAGCGGCTGCCCATGCCGGCTGCCAGAATCAGCAGGATCGGTTCTTTCATGGTGATTCTCCTTCATACTTAGGGCAGAAATGTTCCGCCCGTGATGGCAATGTTTCGGGATGCTTACACATCCATCCGGGGTAGTATAGCAGATTTGGCAGGATTCTGCCAGTGCCTGCGGAAGATTTCTGCCTCACCAGGGATCATCTAATGCGGCCACTTGCTCCGAGGTGCCGATGCCCAAAATCTCCGCCGTTTTCCGGGAGGATGCCCGGGCGTTGTTCTTATTGCTGCGGCACAGCTGATGCCCCATAAACAGAATGCAGGAGGTTTGTCCACCGTCCAGATTAAAGGCGGTGGTGCAGCCCTTTTCCAGCAGCTTTTCCGCCAGGAAGGAGATGCCTGCTCCCTTGCTGCCGCTGTGCCGGCCTTCCAGCATCATGGCAAAGTAGTGCCCTTTTTCTATCATGCCGATGGCTGTCCGCTGGGCGGCACTGGTGCCGTATTTCTTCAGGGCTTTGGTGTTCAATTCTCCATCACGGATAAGCCAAGGACCGAAGGCCAGCACATCCGTTGCCCCCATTTCCAGATACTCCTCTGCCGTCTTTTCATCCGACCAAAAGACCTGCATGTCGCCATCCGGGAAGAGCGCCAAAGTATCCAGGTTGGGGAAAGTGCCTTTGTTCTTTGCC
Source organism: Phocaeicola dorei (assembly GCA_963627465.1). Classification (GTDB taxonomy): domain Bacteria; phylum Bacillota; class Clostridia; order Christensenellales; family Aristaeellaceae; genus CAKUFA01. Next base: position 17,659 of record CAVGBO010000006.1, on the reverse strand, counting down.
AAGGTTCTTTCGGAAAGGATGACCCCATCCCGAATGATAATGCCCACCCGCTTTTTTTGGGTCATGCGCAGCTGAGCAAAGTCGCTGCTTAGGGCGAATACGGTTTGGTTCTTCCGGGCAATTTTGTAGGGCCAGTCCTGGCTCTTCATCCGCTTTTCTTCATCATTGGGAATCATGCGGAAAGTTTCCCCGTCTCGGCTCCATACCTCTGCCTCGTACCAAATCTGTTTGGTGGGGCTGGTCTGGGTCTGTCGATAAATCTCCACCTTCAGGGTGGTGCTGACGTATCGCCACACGCCATCCTCGGCGTTTTCGTACACGAATTCGCCTTCATCCAGAAAGCCTGCGTCGTTCAGCTCCGGGAATTCACCTTCCCCTAAGGCAGAGGAAAAAGACAACATAGCCAGTGCCAACACGGCAATCAGGGCAAGGATTCGTTTCATGACCTGCATTTACTCTTCTCCCATCATCCGGTGAAGCACTTCCTGATAGGCTTGCTCCACATTGCCCAAGTCCCGGCGGAATCGGTCGATATCCAAAGGCTCATGGGTGCGGGCATCCCAGAAACGGGCAGTGTCCGGGGTGATTTCATCCGCCAGAATGATCTTCCCATGATACCGGCCGAACTCCAGCTTAAAGTCAATGACTTCGATGCTGATTTCCCGCATGTAGGCCACCAGGATTTCATTCACCCGGCGAGCCATGGCCAGCATCTGGTTGACTTCATCTTCCGTGGCCAGCTTCATGGCCAGGATGTGGGTGGTGTTCACCAAGGGATCGTCTCCGTCCTCGGCATTGCGGAGGACGCACTCCAGCACGGTGGTGTCCAGCTTGGTACCGATGGGATAGCCGATGCGCCGTGCCAGACTGCCAGCCACAATGTTCCGCACTTTCACGGCAAAGGGGATGATTTCCACCCGCTTCACCAGACTTTGCCGGGCATCCAGCTGGCGGATGAAGTGATTTTCCACACCTTTTTCCGTCAGCATTTCAAAGATGTGCTTGCACACCGCATTGTTGACTTCGCCTTTGCCAAGGATTCGTCCCCGCTTTAACCCATGAAACGCCATGGCTTCATCCTTGAAGTACACGACGCAGGTATCCGGATCGTTGGTAGCGTACAGTCGCTTGCCTTTTCCTTCCTTCAGCAACCCGCCAATCTCCAGCATCGTCCATATCCCTCCATCTTTTTGCAGCCAAAGCTGCGGAACCATGCAAGTATTTTATCAAAAAATGTCTTTCTGCACAAGTGGGGCGAAAAGACGCAATCACACCCCAAAACCCTCTTTTCGCCAGCTATTCAAAACCTTAATTTTGTGGTACAATAGCCCAGTGACAGGAAAACAATAGAACCGTGGTTAAGGGACAGGAGTTTGAGTTCATGACCGAACAGATGAAGGTAGGCATTATTTCACTGGGTTGCAACAAAAACCGTGTTGACAGTGAGACGGCCTTGGGTATTTTGCAGGAAAATGGGTACGCCTTTACCGGGGATCCGGCTGAGGCGGATATTTTGATGGTGAACACCTGCGGGTTCATCGGCCCGGCAAAGGAAGAATCCATTGATGCCATTCTGGAAATGGCAGAGTATAAGAAAACGGGCAAGTGCAAGCTGCTGATCGTTTCCGGCTGCCTTGCCCAGCGGTACGAGAAGGATCTGATGGCGGAGATGCCGGAGATTGACCTGCTCATGGGTGTTAACCAGTATGAGCAGCTGCCTACGGCCATTCGCAAGGCGCTTGGCGGCAAGCGCATGGCACTGTGTCAGGACGATTATCATTATGCGGAGCACGCCCGTGTGCTGACGACCCCCGGGTATTCTGCTTACACCCGCATTGGGGATGGCTGCTCCAACCGCTGTACCTACTGTGCCATTCCTATGATTCGTGGACCTTACCGTTCCCGGCGCATGGGGGATGTGCTGAATGAAATGACCCTGCTTGCCGGTAAGGGCGTGAAGGAGCACATTCTTGTGGCGCAGGATACCAGCCGCTACGGCACGGATTGGCAGAAGGAATCCGCCCTGCCGGAACTGATGGAGAAGGCAGCCGGCATTCCTGGGGTGGAATGGCTCCGTGTGCTGTACTGCTACCCGGATGAAACGGACGATCGTCTGCTGGATGTGATGGCCAAGCATGATAACATCTGCAAGTATCTGGACCTTCCTGTGCAGCACATTAACGACCGCATTCTGAAGCGGATGAACCGGCAGGGGGATTCCTCCGATATTCGCCGCTGCCTGAAGGGTGCACGGGAGCGGGGATTCATCCTGCGGACAAGCATTATTGTAGGCTTCCCAGGGGAAACAGAAGAAGAATTCCAGGAATTGATGGATTTCCTGGCAGAAGCAGAATTCGACCGGATGGGTGCTTTCGCCTACTCTGCCGAGGAAGGCACACCTGCCGCCAAGATGCCCGACCAGATTCCTGAAGAAGTTAAGCAGGAACGGCTGGCACGGCTGATGACCATGCAGCAGGATATTTCCCTGAAGCGGAACACTGCCCGGGTGGGCACCACGGAAAAGGTGCTGGTGACGGATGTACAGGCACATCAGTGCCTTGGCCGCAGCCAGTGGGAAGCCCCGGATGCGGACGGCAGCATTTACTTTACAGCCAAGGAGACGGTGAAGCCCGGCGACTTTGTACAGGTGAAGATTACCGGTGCTGAGACCTATGACCTGAAGGGGGAACAGGTATGAATCTGCCCAACAAGCTGTCTTTGATGCGAGTGGCGCTGATTCCTGTGATGGTAGCTCTCATGTATCCCCAAACGCCTGTGTGCAATGTGCTGGCAACCATTGTGTTTGCCGTGGCGGCACTGACGGACTTTCTGGATGGCTACATTGCCCGCAAGCAGCACATTGTGACGGACTTTGGCAAGTTTGTTGACCCGGTGGCAGATAAGCTGCTGGTGCTCAGTGCGCTCATCATGTTGATTCAGCATGGGGTGATGCTGGCCTGGGTCACGGTGGTGATTCTGGCACGGGAGCTGTGCGTAGACGGTTTGCGGATGATTGCCGTAACCCACGGCAAGGTTATTGCGGCTGGCAAGCTGGGTAAGGTGAAGACGGTAAGCCAGATCGTGCTGATCCTGTGGCTGATGATTTCCCGTGAGCCGGTGATGCGCAGCTGGGTCAGCGGCATTTTGACCCTGTGGGTGCTGGTGATTACCCTGTGGAGCGGCATTGATTATTTCGTGAAAAACGGCGCATGTCTGAAGGATATCAAGTGACAGAAGGAAGGCAGATGCTTCAGACTATCAACAAGCCCAGGGTGGAGTTGGAGGGCTCGCAAGCCCTTCAACTCCAGCGATTTCGTAAGAAATCGCTTCCTTACACGAACGAACGGCCGGGAGAACGATGAAGTCGTTCGACCAGTGAGCGAGTGCAAAACTCGACAAAGTGGCTTTGCCACTTTGTCGATGCCTGGGGCGCATGTCTGAAGGATATCAAGTGACAGAAGGAAGGCAGATGCTTCATGATCGCTGAAATTCTTTGTGTGGGTACGGAATTGCTGATGGGGCAGGTGCTGAACACCAATGCTCAGTTTATTTCCCGTCGGCTTTCCGCACTGGGCATTTCCCAGTATCATCAAACCGTGGTGGGGGATAATGCGGAGCGGTTGGAGGAAGCCTATCGGCTGGCCTTGTCCCGTGCGGATGTGGTGATCACCTCCGGCGGTCTTGGACCTACGGTGGATGACATTACCAAACGCGTGGCGGCGAAGGTGGCAGGCAAAGAACTGGTGCTTCGCCCGGAAGCGGAGCAGATGGTTCGGGAACGCTTTCAGCAGTACCACAAGCACATGACCATGAACAATATGAGTCAGGCCATGTTCACGGAAGATACCATCTTGATGTTGAACCCTAACGGCACAGCACCCGGTGCCATTGTGCCCATGGGGGAGGGTAAGATGGTAATCCATTTGCCCGGACCACCCTATGAGCTGCAGCCTATGTTTATCGATCAGGTAGAACCGTGGCTTCAGAAGCGTTCGGGACAGGTGTTGGTGAGCCGGTACATCCGTATCTTCGGCATGGGGGAAAGCGAAGTGGATCAGCGGCTGCAGGAGCTGGAAATGCAGAGCAATCCCAGTCTGAGCCCCTATTGTTCCCTGGGAGAAGTGCAGCTGCGTGCAACAGCCTGTGCCGCCACCAAGGAGGAAGCCCTTGCGCTGGTGCTGCCTTTGGTGGATAAGGTGAAGAGCATCCTGGGGGATGTGGTCTATGCCGTGAATGAGGATGACCGGGGGTCTCTTGCCATTTCAGCCGTGGAAGCACTGAAGAAGGCAGGAAAAACGGTGGCCACGGCGGAGAGCCTTACCGGCGGACTGATTTCCGCCACCATGGTGGAGGTGCCTGGTGCTTCTCAGGTGGTGCGTGGCGGCTTCGTTACTTATCAAACGGATACCAAAACAATTCTGTTGGGTGTGCCGGCGGAGACCATTGAACGCTGCAATGTGGTCAGCGCAGAGGTGGCCATGGCCATGGCGAAGGGAGCCCGGGAAAAGCTGGGGACGGATATTGCCGTCAGCGCTACAGGACTTGCAGGTCCTGACGGTGGCACACCGGAGATCCCCGTGGGCACGGTGTACCTGGGGCTGGCAACCCAGGAGGGTGTGCAAGCCATCCGGCTGGATCTGGCGGGAAATCGGGATCGTATCCGTACCCTGACGGTGAAGCATGCACTGGATGCTGTCCGCAAGGCCTGCCTCAACAAGTGAAAATACTTAAAAGGTCGGTGTATCGAAGGGTATGCCGACCTTTTCATAAGCAGGGAAGTGGATTTACAAAGCTCGCTGACTATGATAAACTACGAGGGATTTGGTCTGTAGGGTACAGCACGGTTTTCACGGAAGGTAGGGATTCGGGTGGTATTCAGTTCGGCTGTTTTCCTGTGGGTATTTCTTCCTGTGGTGTTTATCCTGAATTACTTCATACAGCAGAAGTATTCCAATATTTTGCTGCTGGCGGCGAGCTTGATTTTCTATGCCTGGGGCGAGCCCTATTTGGTGCTGCTGATGATGGCATCCGTGGTGCTCAACTGGCTGGTGGGCAGGGGAATCGCCAAATGCAGCGGCAACGGGAAAAAGGCGGTGCTGACCCTTGGTGTTGTGTGTGACTTGGCCATGCTGGGGTACTACAAGTATGCCGGCTTCTTCGTGTCCATGCTGAACAAGGTGTGCGGCAGTGAAGTACTGCCTGTGCCCCAGATTGCGCTGCCCATCGGCATTTCCTTCTTTACCTTTCAGGCGATCTCCTACATTGTGGATGTATATCGAGGGGATACGGATGCATCCCCGAAGCTGGTGAACGTGGCGCTCTACATTTCCTTCTTTCCCCAGCTGATTGCCGGTCCGATTGTGAAGTATAAGGACATCAATCAGCAAATCGAGAATCGAAGCATTACCTGGGACGGAGTGACCATGGGATTCCGCCGCTTCATCATCGGCCTTGCCAAGAAGGTACTGATTTCCAACGTCATGGGCGCTTGCGTGGATACCATTTTCGGCTATGACGTGTCTGTGGTGGGCGGCGGCGCAGCCTGGGTTGCGGCACTGACTTATACCTTCCAGATTTATTATGATTTCTCCGGGTACTCGGACATGGCCATAGGCCTTGGAAAAATGTTCGGCTTTGACATTATGGAGAACTTTCAGTATCCCTATTTGTCCTCCTCCATTACGGAGTTCTGGCGCAGATGGCATATTTCCCTGGGTTCCTGGTTTCGGGAATATGTGTACATTCCGTTGGGCGGCAACCGTAAGGGTACGGTAAGAACCTACGTAAATCTGTGCATCGTGTTCTTCCTGACGGGATTGTGGCATGGCGCAGATATGTCCTTCGTGCTGTGGGGGCTGTACCATGGATTCTTTTCCATCCTTGAACGGCTGAGACTGAAAAAGTGGCTGGATCGGCATAAGCCCATTGGCGTTGTGTATTGTATGCTGGTGGTAATCTTCGGCTGGATGCTTTTCAGAGCACCAAGCACCGGAATCGCCATTCGCTATATGACGCATATGCTTCTTCCATGGCGTTATTCGGAGGCTGCACTACCGTGGACGGAATACATGGATCTGAAGACCGTGATCGTGGGTGTGCTGGCGTTCCTGGGCATGGGCTTTTCCAAGTGGATTCCGGAAAAGTTTATGAACAAGTGGCGGTATTCCGTGCCGGAAGCGATCTGCTGCGTGCTGCTGCTGTTGCTTTGCATGGCTTCCATTGCAGGCAGCAACTACAATCCGTTTATCTATTTCCAGTTCTAAGGAGGAAAGACGATGAAGAAGCGCATCGGTTCATGGATTCTCATGATTGCCTTTGTGGCCATTCTTTGCTTGTCCTGGGTGAGCTGGTTCATTTTGCAGCCCTGGGCGGATAATACCAACTACGAGAACCGGCAGAAGGCGGCTATGCCGGAGCTGAGCCTGGCAACCTACAGCAGCTTTCCTACTACCTTTGCCGAGTATCTGGAGGATCGGCTGCCCTTCCGCAATGAGCTGATGACGCTCAATTCAGCAGTGGAATACTATCTGTTCCACCGTTCCACCAGTGACAGCGTGCTGATTGGCAAAGATGGCTGGCTCTTCTATGTGAGCAAGGGTGACGGGGATCCTATTGCCGGCTATCAGGGAACCAATCTGCTGTCCGAGGATGAACTGGCTGTGATGGCGGAAAACTTGGTTTTCTGGCGGGATTATCTGGCGGAAAGAGGCATGGAGTTTGTGCTCTTCCTTGCGCCGAACAAGGAGCGGGTGTACAGCGAGTACATGCCGGATGCGTATGGTGATCCTGCGGAAGAATATAAAGTCAAGCAGGTTGTGGAGTACCTTCGGGCGAATACGGACTTGCGAGTCGTTTATCCTTATGAAGAACTGATGCAGGCTAAGGAAGCTGTCGCTGAAAACATTTACTACAAGACGGATTCCCACTGGAATGAGATTGGTGCCTATGTGGGTGCTTCTGCCCTGCTGAAGGAACTGGGCATTGATATGCCTGCTATTACCGATGAAGACATTACCATTGAAGATCCGGGAAAGGCTGAGGGGGATTTGGCAAAGATGCTGTACCTGTCTAAGCCTATGAAGAACGTGGACAGCAATTATCACGTGACCGGCTATGCTGCGCATGGCGTAACCAATGACGAAACCGACTTCTTTGGCATGATGTCTTATTACACGACCGAGGCAGCGGATGAGCGGTCTCTCTATCTGATTCGGGACTCCTTTGCCACGGCCATGAGCCCGTACCTTGCCTCCCAGTTTGATACAGCCAACATGCGGCATATAACCTCCTACACCAATGATGATCTTTGGCAATGCGACCCGGATGTGGTGGTGCTGGAATTGGTAGAGCGCAATGTAGACAAGCTGATGTCATTCGCACTTGAATAAACAAAAACGGACAGCATTTCTGCTGTCCGCATTTTTATGCCTCCAGAAATTGAATAATCTTTTCCAGATCTACACCTTCATCCTCGTCTACAATGAGCACCTGATCCTTGGGAAGGGTCTCCGCCCAGGCATCATAGAGTGCCTTTTGCTTGGTGGCGTAAGCCATTCCTAAGTCGCTTTCGTAGCTGCGATCCCGCTCACGTAGACGTTGTACCAGTAGATCGGCAGAGCAGCGAAGGTAAACGTATTTCTCAATGGGAGGCATCAGCTGCTCAATGCCCTTGGCCATTTTTTCAATGATGTCATACTCGGCTTGGGTCAAGTCGCCCTCTTCCAGTCGATACCGGGCAATGACTAAGTTCTCAATCAGGCAGCGATCATAGAAGTAGAAGTCTTTCGCTTCCTTCGGTCGATCATCGTCGAAGTACAGGGAAAGAAAAGCAATTTGACTGTGGAAGGACCAGCGAGGCGGATCTTCGTAATAGGGGAGAATAAAGGGATTGTTCTCCGGGCATTCCTTGTGGGCGGCAGCACGGTCACCCAGGCAGGCCATAAGCCTTGTCAGCAGTGTACTTTTTCCTGCCGCTACAGCACCGCTGATCGAAACATACTTCATCAGATCGCTCCCTCTGCTTCAAACGGATAAGCTCCTGCTCATTATAGCGACTTCCGTCATGATGTCAAGGCGAACAAGCAAATACAATATTTGACACAGTAAAGGGCACTGCCACAACAGGTCAGGCAGTGCCCTTGATGGATGATGTTATGCCTTATGCCCATGGGTTTTCCGTGGGATAGGGCAGAGACTTGGGCTGATTGTAGGCGATGTCCTTCACGCCGAGGAACTTGAACACCTCAAACAGCTGCTTGGCGCAATGGGCAAAGGCCACTGCACCGTGATGGGGATACCGCTTCTGTACCAGAACATGGCGGTAGAAACGTCCCATCTCGGGAATGGCGAACACGCCGATGCCGCCGAAGGAGCGGGTAGGTACGTCCAGCACTTCGCCCTGGGCAATGTAGCTGCGCAGGTCGCCGTTGGAATCGCACTGCAGGCGGTAGAAGGTGATTTCGCTGGGGGCAATGTCGCCTTCCAGCGTGCCGCGGGTGAAGTCAGGATCACTGCCGGCAGGCTCCAGCAGACGATGCTGAATCAACTGATACTTCACGGCACGGCTGTCGCACATCTTGCAGGAAGGAGTGTTGCCGCAGTGGAAGCCCATGAAGGTGTCCGTCAGCTTGTAATCATACCGGCCACGGATGTCCTCATCATAGATGTACTGAGGAACGGAGTTGTTGATGTCCAGCAGGGTTACGGCATCGCCGGTGACGCAGGCACCGATGTACTCGCTCAGGGCACCGTAAATATCCACTTCGCAGGATACGGGAATGCCCCGTGCGGCCAGGCGGCTGTTCACATAGCAGGGCTCAAAGCCAAACTGGCTGGGGAAAGCAGGCCAGCACTTATCGGCGAAGGCCACATACTTCCGCGCGCCCTTGTGATTTTCTGCCCAGTCCAGCAAAGTCAGCTCGAACTGCGCCATCCGCTCGCTCAGCTCAGGATAATAGCGGCCTTCGCCCATTTCCTTAGCCATGTCGGCGCACACGTCGGGAATACGGGGATCGTTGGCGTGCTCCTTGTAGCTGACCAGCAGATCCAGCTCGCTGTTTTCCTCGATTTCAACGCCCAGCTCATAGAGTCCCTTAATGGGAGCATTGCAGGCGAAGAAGTCCTGAGGGCGAGGTCCGAAGGTGATAATCTTCAGATTCTTTACGCCGATGACGGCACGAGCCACAGGAATAAAGTCGGCAATCATTTCGGCAATGTCATCAGCCGTACCCACGGGATATTCCGGGATGTAGCCGTTCAGGTGACGCATGCCCAGGTTATAGGAGCAGTTCAGCATGCCGCAGTAAGCATCGCCACGGCCGTTGATCATGTCGCCATCGCCCTCAGCGGCCGCAACAAACATGCAGGGACCATCGAAGTTCTTGGCGATCAGGGTTTCAGGAGTTTCGGGTCCGAAGTTGCCCAGGAAAACGACAGCGGCATTGCACTCAGCGGCCTTCAGTTCTGCCACAGCCTTCAGCATGTCCTTTTCGTTTTCCACCGTGGTCTTGATTTCTACCACGTCAAGCTGCTTTTGACCGCACTTTTCGGCAATAGCGGCACGGCGCTTTTCGCTCAGCACAATGGGGAAACAGTCCCGGGATACGGCTACCAAGCCCAGCTTTACAACAGGAATATTGGTCATCATGATACAATCCTCCTAGCGCGTTTCAAAGGATGTTTTACCTGTTTGGTAGCATAGCACGAACGGCAGAAATCGTCAAGAGAATGACGGAGATTTGTCATTTTTGACAGAAATCGTTCTGGAAAGTTACATGCATAAAGGGATTGAGACTATGGAAAATGTTGCTTTGACTCGCCAAAACCGGTCACTTTGATGCTTCCTCTGTATGTGCGAAAAAGCACTCTTGCTCATGGGCATCGATTACACCCACTGCCTGCAAATAGGCGTAGACGACCGTTGTTCCTACAAACTTCATGCCTCGCTTCTTCAAATCTTTGGATATTCGGTCAGACAATGCTGAATTTGTTCGCCCGGTTTCATAGATCGTTTTGCCGTCTGTCCAATGCCATAGGTAGTTTGCGAAACTACCGTATTCTTTCTGAATCTCGCAAAATACCCGTGCATTGGTAACAGTAGCCTGTATTTTCAATCGATTGCGAATAATTCTGGGATTCTTCCGCAGTGTCGCCAGCTTGTCTTCATCATAGGTACAGACCTTCTCCAAATCGAAGCCATCAAAGGCATCACGAAATGCATCACGCTTGTTGAGGACGCACTCCCAGGACAGCCCTGCCTGAAAACATTCCAATATCAGCATTTCAAAAAGCTTCTGGTCATCATGTACCGGAACGCCCCATTCCTCATCATGATAACGGATGTACCGTTCATTCTTCGGATTTGCCCAAAGGCATCGTGTTTTCCCGTCTGTCCATTCCATCCGCATCCAGCCTTTCCACTTTGTCATTCTTGAGATGAATCAAATGATACAACGATTTTGCTCGATCATCAAGATAAATAAGTTTGGAAAGCGCGGGGAAATCAATTTTCAAGTATTTCCTTAGGTAGTCTTCTTGAAAGTCGAAAAAGATATGCAAACTTCGTCCGAGAATATTGGACGATGTGGATGTTCCGCAAGATACAGAAGAACACCAAAGTCGATGACGGGCGAGAGTATGGTAGGCACGATCGCCGACCTGTAGTGCATGTTCGTTCATGTCGAACGAATATCGGCAGGCTTGGAGGGAAAGTCTGGCCTTTATTCTGTTCTCATACGAATCCTACCTAAATTATGTACAAGCAACGCAAGATATGGCACTGGGTGATAAAAATGATTCGAATCAGCATGGAAGTGCTATTTAGAGCATTACAGTATTGTATTAGAAGGAAAACAGCATTATTCTCCCGGCACAATACTCCTCAGCAGCCTCTTCCCCTCCACCGTTCGGAAGAGCTTCTCCTCTGCCGTATCCACGGCATGAGCAGACATGTTCCCTTCCACCATATTCACCAGGAAGTCGGCTTCCAACAGAATCTGCCAGTCCATCCCTTCCACGTTGACGGTGGTGTGGTGATGACCGATGAGGAAGCACACACGCTGAACAACCTTTTCTTCAAAGCCCAGGGAGCGGAGCATAGGCTCGGCTTCGATGGGGCCAAGCTCCTCCTGATGCTTGCCGATGCAGTCGCCATACTTGGCCTCGGAGGGATGAATGCCGATGTCGTGGGTGATGGCGGCTGCTTCCAGCACGAAGAGGGCGTGATCGTCCATGCCTTCGACAATGCCGATTTGCCGGGCAAAGTTGTGCACCTTCACAAAGTGATGAATGCGCAGCGCATCCCCGGCGTCAAAGGCGCACATGGCGTCCATCAGCTTCGCCAGCAGTTCACGGCGGCGGAGGGCGGCGTACCGTTCACGGGTGAGGCGCAGATGTACCATGCCCTTTTCCTGCCGGAGGACGACGAAGCCTTCCTGCTTGTGGATGGTCAGGGCGGCATGACGGCTTTCCTCGAAGCTGTTCATCAATTCGGTGATTTCCTTGTGGTGGAAAGCTTCATTCACCAGCAGGTGCAGCCCTTCGCGACCGTAGCCCTTGCCCCGGTAGTCGGCATGAATCACAATGCCCATGCCAACTCCATAGCCATGCCAGCTGGCTTCACCTACAGGGGTGCCATCCTCTCTTATTAAGTAGAAGCAGCCGCACTCGGGAAAGTTAGACTTCTGCACTTCCAGCCAGGCGTCCCACTCCATTTCAGGGAAGGCGATGCACCCGTCCGGCGGCGTCCAGCGGGCATTGTAAGCCATGGTTCGGGGGTCATTCAACAGGGACTGACGAAAGGGCATCCATTCGATGGACGCAGGGCGAAGAGTCAGCATAGGCGCACCTCCTAAGCGGCAGAACAGCAGCATTGATCTTGCCTTGATTATAACAGAAGTGGAGGCTGCCTTCAAGCAGGGACTTTGCAGGATTTCAACGGCAAGCATGCAAAAGGGGAAGACCCCTTGCGGCAATCCGGGAACAGATGTCCTTGATCCTGCATTGTTTTTTTGCTGTATTAAATTGTGTCAAAGCCATGCTCTTCTGAAAAATTGTAGCATTTTTTTTCGTTTCGGGATGCAGTCAAACCCTTGCACAGGCTTGACGATTCAACGATTTCATGTTAAAATATTGGCACGAATTTTTATGGGAGGGAAGGGTGTGCCTCCTGTAATAATTCTTCCATCGGGGAATAATATTTAAGGAGGATGAACATGAAAAGAACATTGTCTCTGTTTTTGGCACTGTGCATGGTTCTGGGTCTTGCCGTAACCGCAGGCGCAGAAACGACCAGCGATGTGCCCAGCTACACGTACAATGACTACAGCACGGCACTTGCCAACAACTGGAATCCCCACACTTGGGAAACCAATGCTGACGATGCTGTTCTTGTCAATTACCTTTCCAGCCCCTTCGTACAGATGCAGGCTGAGGACACCGAAGAGGGTGTCTATCAGTGGGTGTACGAAATGGCTACCTCCATTACCGACGTAACGGCTACTCACCAGGATGACCTGACCAAGTACAACGTCACCCTGCCTGAAGGCAAGACCGCTGCAGACGTTACCGAGGGCTACGTCTTTGAGATTAAGCTGAACGAGAATGCCAAGTGGCAGGACGGCACACCCATCAATGCCGACTCCTACGTGTATTCCATGAAGCAGCTGCTCAACCCCGACATGAAGAATTACCGCGCAAACCTGTACTATGCTGGTGAGTCTGCTATCGCAGGCGGCAACGGCTACTACTATGCAGGCGGCGATTCCTACAACGAGAATGCCGGCAAGTACACCATGGCTGACCTGACCGTTGGCGACGACGGACAGTATGTCACCGCTGAAGGCTACAAGATGTACCTGGCTGTGAACTATGCCCTGAGCACTCAGCTGAGCGGCAACACCCTGAAGGACTATGTTGAAGCTTACGGCGACCAGTACTTCGGCATGGATACTTGGGAAGAGCTGGTTGCTCTGTGCGATGACAATGGCCTGGTTCCGCTGACCGATGCGAACTATGCCCTGTTTGCACCTGTGACCACCGGCAATGAAGCATGGGGCGAAACCGAAGCCGATCTGCCCATGTACTTCGTCTACACCATTGCTATGCCTGAAGTGGACTTCGATACCGTTGGCCTGTACAAGGTGGACGATTACACCATCGTTTACGTCATGCAGACCCAGATCGACTACTACTACGCACTGACCTCCTTCACCTCCAACTGGCTGGTGTATGAGGATCTGTACGAAGCAGGTAAGGACACCACCGGCACCCTGGTGACCACCAACTACGGCACCAGCCTCGAAACCACCATGTCCTATGGTCCGTACAAGCTGGAATCCTTCCAGGAAGAAAAGCAGATGGTTTTCGTGCAGAACGAGAACTGGTACGGCTGGGAGCAGGGCGAGGACGGCACCCTGGTTTCCTACACCCCCTATGAGGTGAACGGCGAACAGGTGCAGCGCTATCGCACCACCAAGGTCATCATCAACGTGATGACGGACGATGCTGCCAAGCAGGCCTTCCTGAAGGGCGAGCTGGACGGCTGGGCTCCTTCCGCTGACGAACTGCCGAACTACGCCGCTTCCGAGCAGCTGTACAAGGCACTGGAAACCTACTCCATGTCCTTCTTCTTCAACACTGGTCTGGAGAACCTGAAGACCATGGACGCCTCCAAGGGCAACACCAACTCCGTTGTGCTGAGCAACGTGAACTTCCGCAAGGCCTTCAGCCTGGGTATCGACCGCAGCGAGTGGGTTACCGCTACCGCCGGCTATGCTCCCACCTTCGGCCTGCTGAACACCCTGTACTACTACGATTTCTACAACGATCCTAACTCCATGTATCGTTCTTCCGAGCCGGCCATGAAGGCCATCTGCGACCTGTACGGCGTTGAGTACGGCGAGGGCACTCCCTACGCTACTCTGGCTGATGCCTACAAGTCCATCAATGGCTACAACCTGACCGAGGCTCAGGCTCTGATGGCTACCGCCTGCCAGGAACTGGTGGCTGACGGCCTGTACACCGCCGGTGATCCTATCACCATCCGTGTGGCTTACAAGAAGGGCGCTCTGGATTCCTCCGACAACAAGCAGCTGGAGCTGATGAACAAGTACATCAACGCTGCTGCTGAAGGTTCCGGCTTCGGCACCATCACCTTGGAAGGCCTGGGCAACATCAATGACCGTTACGGCGATGTGGCCAACGGCGAATATGCCATCGGCTACGGCGCATGGGGCGGCGCTGCTCTGTATCCCTTCCGTAACTTCCAGGTATACTGCGACAACGAGCAGTACAGCATCAACGAAGCTGGCTGCTGGGATCCTTCCACCGAACAGCTGACCCTGACCGTTGACGGTGAGGAAGTCACCATGTCCTGGCGCGATTGGTCTCGTTCCATGGTTGGTACCGGTGCTTATGCTAGCGCAAGCCTGGAGACCAAGCTGCAGATCACTGCTGACATGGAAGAGCAGTACCTGCAGAAGTACTATCGTATTCCTCTGGCAAGCTCCACCTCTTGCAGCCTGCTGTCCTACAAGTGCAGCTACATCACTCCTGACTACAACCTGGCATATGGCTGGGGCGGCATGGAACTGATGCAGTACAACTATACCGACGCTGAGTGGGCAGAGTATGTTGCCAGCCAGAATGGCGTGCTGAGCTACGAATAAGCTCAAGAACCCCATAAGGTAAGGTTGTTCTATCTGTAAATCCGAACGGCAGGGGGAGTCGTTGGCTCCCCCTGCTTTCGGTTAGAAATCAGTTCACCCGCTGCTCAGTTTCGGATGCGCCGATCCGGCGTTTTCCGGAAAATTCGGGCGGATCATTCGCCCGGCATTTCCTCAAACAAAAATGAATCCGCCGGATTCCCAAAGGAGTGAGTATCGGTGACAAAGTACGTATTCAAGCGACTGGGCTTGATGTTGGTAACCTTCATCATCATTACGATGATTACCTTCCTGCTCATTCGTGTTCTGCCAAGAGAAATGCCCACCGACAAGGTGCAGAGAGCTGCTATTGAAGAGCGCTGGGAAGCACTGGGCTACAACGAACCGCTGATGACACAGTTCTTTATTTATGTAAAGAACATTGTGACCAAGTGGGACTTCGGTACATCGTGGTACGTGTCCTATCGTACACCTGCCGCAAAGGTGCTGGGGGATCGGCTTCTGCCGACGGTTCTCATCAATTTCTACTCCATGATTGTGTCCGTTCCCATTGGTATCCTTTTCGGTATCTATGCCGCTATCCGGAAAAATAAATGGGACGATTCCTTGATCAGTACCCTGGTCATGGTCTTCATTTCTGTACCGAGTTACGTGTACGCATTCTTGGTGCAGTATTTCTTGTATTTCAAGCTGGGCTGGCTTCCCTTGACCATGTACTCCCTTGCGGATGCCGGCGGCAGTTATTTTACGGGCAAAATGTTTGTCAGTATGATTCCTGCCATCATCGCTCTGTCCTTCGGCTCCATTGCAGGCTATACCCGCTTTGTCCGTGCCGAACTGACGGAAGCACTTACCTCTGAATACATGCTGCTTGCCCGTGCTAAGGGTCTGACCCGTGCACAGGCCACGGCTCGCCATGCGCTGAAAAATGCTTTTGTGCCCATTCTGCCCTCCATCCTTTCCGAGTTTGTTGGTTTGCTGGGCGGCTCCATGATCATCGAGCAGATTTTCGCCGTGCCGGGCGTTGGACAGCTCTATATAAAGTCTCTGAACTTGCTGGACTACGACGTGTTCATGATGGACTGCGTGTTCTACACCTTCATCGGTCTGCTGGCCGGTATCGTCATGGACTTGAGCTACGGATTTATTGATCCTCGAATCAGAATGGGGGAGAAGTAATGCCGGACAAGAATATGAAGGCCATTCCGCCGGAGAAGTTTACGTTTGTAAACATTAACGAGCGTCTGACCGATACCAAGTTCGATGATAAGCCTATCGGCTACATGAAGGATGCATGGATTCGTTTCCGCAAGAACAAGGCGTCCGTCATTGCTGCGGTCATCATCCTCCTCATTTGCCTCTTCTCCGTTACGGCTCCTCTTTTCACGGATCACGCCAACAGCTTCATGGACGTTGTGTACGCCAAGAAGGGTCCCCGTGTTACCGCTCTGTATGACCTGGGCATTGACGGCGGCGTGAACGGCAACTATTCCGAGGTGGGTCTGATTAAGGCCATGGCCATCGGTGCCGGTGCAGAAAACTGGGACGGTCATGACGTGACCCTGGCGGAAGCCATGGAAAGCGACTACCAGCCCATCATCAAGCTGGGTGCCACCTTTACCCAGATCGATGCCACCAAAAAAGAGAAGACCTACTATACCGCCCGTACGGACGCTTACCTGAACGTAGGCTTCCAGTACAAGAGTATCAAGCAATCCGAGCTGGCCAACATTCAGGCCTATGAGGAGAAAACAGGTCTGCATATCCTCTATCCCCTGATTGAGGACAATGCGTACAACGTGGACTCCACTGATGCCAATAACTGGTACAAGACTAAGAAGAACACCCCTGTGGTGACTACCAGCGGCAAGGCTGTGAAGATGGCCTACTCCGAGGATCTGGTGCTGGAGGACAACTACAAGCGGGACAGCGAAGGCAATCTGGTGTATTACGAATACACCGGCGGCGGTACTTTCGAAACCGCACAGCTGAAGGTGCGTGTTCTCTACTATAACTATTATCAGTATGTGAATGGCGGTGAACCTGACTACATCTTCGGCACGGACAGCCAGGGCTATGACCTGATGCTGCGTCTTGCCGGCGGTCTCCGTCTGAGTCTGCTGCTGGCTGTGAGCGTGTCCATCATCAACTTCATCATCGGTGCTGTTTACGGTGCCATCGAAGGTTTCTATGGCGGCACGGTAGACTTGATCATGGAGCGGATCACCGATATTTTAGGCAATGTGCCTTTCATCATTGTGGCTACCTTGTTCCAGATGCACTTGTCTGCACAGCTGGGTGCCATTCCCTGCCTGATCTTCGCTTATGTGCTGAACGGGTGGATCGGCATTGCTTACCGTGTGCGTACCCAGTTCTACCGCTTCAAGAAGCAGGAATTCGTCCTTGCGGCTAAGACCTTGGGCGCAAAGGATAGACGGCTGATCTGGAAGCACGTATTCCCCAACTCTCTGGGTACCATTGTGACCAGCACGGCACTGATCATTCCGGGCGTTATCTTCAACGAGAGTATGTTGAGCTATCTGGGCATTGTGAAGCTGGGTTCCTCCAGCGTGACCTCTTTGGGCACTTTGCTGTCTGATGCCAGTGCCATCTGGACCAACTACCCCCACCTGATGATTCTGCCCGCAGTGTTCATCTCGCTCCTTGAGATTTCGTTTAACCTGTTCGGCAACGGCCTTCGGGATGCGTTCAATCCCTCGCTGCGTAATGTGGAGGATTAAAGCATGGATAATATTCTTGAAGTAAAAAATTTGAAGGTCTCGTTCCGTACACAAGCGGGCACGCTGAAGGCTGTCCGTGACATCTCCTTTAACCTGGAGCGGGGCAAAACCCTTGCCATTGTGGGCGAATCCGGTTCCGGCAAGTCTGTGACTGCCAAGGCCATGCTGGGCATTCTGGCAGGCAACACCATCATCGAGGGCGGCGAGATTCTCTACGATGGTCAGGATCTGCTGAAGATCAGCGAGGATGATTTC
>CAVGBO010000005.1:0-16316 GCA_963627465.1 Phocaeicola dorei | reverse complement strand
GGGATGTGCTCAGCACGAGAATTCCTTCTTCTTCGGCTTTTTTCAGCACCGTCTCATCCATCGTAAGGCCTTCCGGCAGGATGACAGCAGCCATGCCTTTCAGCACCGCAACAGCAATCACGTTCAGGTGAGTTTGTACGGTGATCCACGCCATGCCTTTCCGGCCGTGAACCAGCATCCAGCTCAGCAAATCGCATACGCCGCCGCAGGTAACCTGCCGATCCATGGTGCACCCAGGTGTCAGATTCCTCGCCTCCAGCAGGCTGGCCAAAGATGCCGCTGTCATTGCTTTCTTCCCTTTCTTGAAACCCATCGACTTTTTGCTTGCCAGCCGCTTCCTTTCATGGTATGCTAGCATCACAGATTGGAGGAGCTTACCATGCGATATCACTTGGATACCATTCCCGTTTGGGATGCCGTGAAGCTGGACGGCGAATGCTTTCTCTGCGCCCTGCGCCGCAAGCTGGAATTGGACGAGGTTGAACGTTGCCTTGGTGCTTCTGTCATGGAGCCAGATGCCCGGATCCGTGTCAATGAACGAGGCTTTTGCAAGCACCATCAGGCCATGCTTTTTGCTACCAACAATCGGCTGGGGCATGCGCTGATGCTGCACACCCACCTGAATGAAACACGCAAGCAAGTGGATAAACAGTTTGCTTCCCTGCGGAAAGCCGCCGCTGCCTACAGTGCTTCCTCCTTAGGCGATAAGCTGACCGGCAAAAGTGCTGCCGCACGGAAGGACATGGAATCTGCCGCTGCCCGGCTGGGGCAGCAGGTTACTACCTGCGTGCTTTGCGAAAGCATTGATGAAAACATGCAGCGCTACATCCACACATTCTTCCACCTGTACAAGACGGACAGTGAGTTCCGCCATGTCATTGCTGCCTCCAAAGGATTGTGCCTGCCGGATGCGGCACTGCTGCTGCAAGCAGCCCCCAGTGAGCTTCCTCCCAAGGAGGTTGCCGCCTTTACGGAGGTGCTCCTCTCGCTGGAAGAAAAAAGCCTTGCCCGCCTAGATGAGGACATTGCCTGGTTCATCAAGAAATACGACTACCGCTTTGACGATCAGCCATGGAAGAACAGCCGTGATGCTGTGGAACGGACTGCCAACAAGCTCCGTGGCTGGTGCATCGGTCAGGAACCTAACCCCAAAGAGAAATAAGCATTCCAAACAGACGCCGTGCAAATCAGAACTGTTCCATTTCTTCAGGATGATACTGTTCCAACTGTACCCCTGCTTCCTTGAAGATTTCCAAGGAGAAGGCGTCCGGGTAGCCTTCCTGATACACCACCCGGGTAATACCTGCGTTAATGATCATCTTCGCACACACGCTGCAGGGCTGATGGGTGCAGTACAGGGTCGCTCCGTCAATGGAGACCCCCAGCTTAGCCGCCTGAATGATGGCGTTCTGCTCCGCATGGATGGCGTAGCACAATTCTGCTCTTGTGCCGGACTGAATGCCCAGCTGACGGCGCATGCATACGCCCCGTTCCTTGCAGGTCTTCAGTCCTGCTGGGGCACCATTGTAGCCTGTGGTCATAATCCGCTTATCCTTCACAATCACGCAGCCAATGCTTCGACCGGGCATATAGCAGCTGGTCCAGCCGGCAATCACGTGTGCCATTTCCATAAAGCGTTTATCCCATTTATTCACATTCAATTCCTGCCTTTATTTTTTCTTCATTATACGAAAATGGACTTTGGGTGTCAACCCAGCATTGAAAGGAGCATGCCCTATGAAAAGAAAACTCGCTTGGTTCCTGACCGTTCTTTTTGCCCTCAACGTCTGTCTTCCCGCCTGCGCCGATACGCCTCAGTACGATACGACCATCGCCTTTGCAGAGGTGTTGGGCTATGAGGACGTGCTGTACGACTACCTGGGTGTAGATGAAGAGAACAATGTGGAGCTGATCAGCCTAGCCTTTGATGATGTGGAATATGACACCTTCGCCATCACCGCAATTTTCGTCAAGGATAGCACCGATGTGGAGCTTTGTGCGTGGGAGCTGATCGCCGTCAACGACAACGTGGACGATCTGACCCTGCTGCAGACGGTCAATCAGCTGAATTACGATTATCCCTACGGGAAGTTCTATGTAGATCCCACCGACCGCACCATCACCTGTGAAATGACGGTGGATCTTTCCTATTCTTCTGATCCCGGCCGTACCGTCTTCGAAGGGCTTCGAATCCTTGCAGGGCTGCTGTATGACGACACCGTATCCCAAACCCTGCTAAGCCTCAAGTAATTTCATAGAAAAGCGGAGGGCATAAGCATCCCTCCGTTTTTTATTGCATCACATACGGCTGCATATCCCGAATCATGTTTTCCACCTGCAGTGCCTCTTTACTCAACACTTCTTCGGACAATCCTTCCGGCGGCGGGGTCATCATCACCGGCTCGCCGATCATCATCTTGAACCGCTTCCCGAAAAGGAAGTGATACTGTCCATTGTGGCAGATCGGCACCACCGGCACACCGGCGGAAGCAGCCAGCAGTGCAAAGCCCGGCTTGAAAGGATGAATCACCCGGTCTTTCTGGCACTTGCCCTCCGGGCAAAGGAACACGTCGTCCCCCTGCTTCAGGCACTTGCGTCCCTCCCGCAGCCATGCCATGGAAGGCTTCTGCCGATCAATGGGAATGGCATGACAGAAGCTCATGAGTGCCTTCAGCGGCCACGATTTGTCCAGCAAATCTTTTGCTGTCATGCCCCAGATGTGGCGTGTGGGCAGCAGCACCTCAATCGGTGCCCCATCAAGAGCACGGACATGGTTGCTCACAAACACACAAGGACCTTTAGGAAACTCCTTCTTTGCCTTTTCGCTGACATACATTTTCTTCGGGCGAAAGCCGATGAACACCAGGGTGCGCATGATGCCACGCAGCAGATACCCCAGCAGTTCATGCAGCACGTGTCCGATTTTCTTGATTATTTTTCCCGTACGCCTTCACAGTCCTCTCCCAGTGCAAGGGTGCGAATCGCCGCCGCCACACCGTTTTCCGTGTTGTTCAAGGTAACAAACCGTGCTGCTGCTTTGGCACTCTCCGTTGCATTGCCCATAGCAACGCTCCAGTAAGCACACTTCAGCATGCTGATGTCATTTTCATTGTCGCCAATGGTCATCACATCCGTCAGTGGAATCCCCAATTCCTGTGCCAAGCGAGTAACGGCATGTCCCTTATCCACCCCAGCAGGATTGACCTCCAGATTGTTACACCAGCTGGAGGAAATACTGATGCCCTGAACCTTCGTTCTAATCTCCTGATGCAGTGCCGCCAGTACGCCCCGATTCTCTTCATCAATGGCGACAATTTTGTTGCAGCCGGTTGCCATCAATGCATGGGCAGCTTCTTTCCCGTAGCGAATGCTGCCTCGACTCCCCTGCCGCAGGATGTATGTCCCCCATAGGAGCCCTGCTTTGTCATGCTCCTTTTCCAGCCGATTGATGGCCAGCGTATTTTCCCGAAACACACCGTAAAGCAAATCTGTTTCATCCAGCAGTTCCAGCAGCTGCTGACAAATGGCAGGCTGAAGCAAGTAGGAATCATGAATCTCCCCCAAGGGATGATCTGTCCTACATCCGCCGTTCAGGGCCAGTACCGTCATATCCAGTCCTGCGTCCTTGGCGAAGAAGCCTGCATCGTCCGGCAAGCGACCTGAGCACAGCGCCAGATGGATACCCCGTTCCTTGGCCATGCGCAGCGCCTTCACATTCTCTTCGGGAATGCTGTAAGGCTGCTGATTCAGCAAGGTTCCGTCCATGTCCATGGCGATCAAGCGAATCGGCACGGTTTCACTCCTTTCAGAAGGGGCAGGGGATTTCAAACCTGCGGCCATCCAGTGCAGGCAGCTCTCCCTGGGTATCGAGGGTCAGCCGATAAGCGCACAGCATCAACCGACGAGTTTTCTGCGCACGGTTGAAGGCTCGGTCACCATACACATCATCTCCCAGCAGAGGATGACCCAGGGCAGCCAAGTGAGCCCGAATTTGATGGGTTCGTCCTGTCACCAGATGTACCATCAATCTGCTGATTGCTCCCTGCTCCATGGTCTCGTAAGCCGTAATGATCGGCTTCGACCCGGGCACAGGATGATCCACCACGGTCACCCGTGCCGCTGATGCATCCTTCAGCAAGTAAGCACGGCAGGTTGCCTTTGGGGGCTTCATCTGTCCACGCACCAGACATTGATACCGCTTATCTAATGTGCGTTCTCGGAAAACCCGTCCCAGGATTTCCTCTGCCTTGGGATTTTTCGCAAACAAAATCAGTCCGCAAGTTTGGTTGTCCAGTCGGTGGCAAGGCACGGGAGGCATTGCCGATGCATCCTTTTCCCGCACATGACGCAGGGCAAGCTCCGTCAGGCTGACGCCGCCCTTTTCGTCAGGCTCTACGCTGATGCCTGCACGCTTGTTAATCAGCAGTACATCCCCATCCTCGTAAACCACGTCAACAGCGCAGGTATCCTGCTCCATGCAGTATACCTGCACCACATCCCCTGCCATGACCCGTTTATCCTGCTTTACACGGACGCCGTTCAGCTTCACATCCCTGCGGCGGAAGCTTTGCTGCCATACCGTTGCCGGCAATTCCGGCAAAAAGCGGCGGAGGCAGGCGTCAATGCGCTGCCCTTCCGCCGCTTGATCAACCTTAAATTCGTAGCAAGCCATTTACTGCACCACTGCGGTCGTCATGCCGCACCATCTTGGTGTTTGCCGCTGCACTGCCTGCACACACGCCAGCATTTCCTGGGTGGGCTGTACCATCAGCAGTGACGCCAGCACTTCATTCATTTCCGAAAGTCCTACATTCTGCTTGGCCAGCATCCTCAGGTCTTCCGCTGCCTCTTCTTCCGTAATCTCCGGCCGAACCGCTCCCTGCAGGAGACCAAGCAGCTGGAAATGCAAGGGCATTTCCTGAGGAAGCAGCCCCGTCATGGCACCCAGCATGGTCATTTGATCCACCTGCATGGCATCGCTTGTGCGCAGGAAGGAAGCATCCTTCACCCGTTCCGGCTCTGCCAATCCAGGATGAATCAAGACCATTTCGCCCTGCTTGTCATAGGTGTAATCGAAACTGACCCGCAAAAACCGTCTGCTCAACAGCTGATACAGTCCCGTTTCCGACTCCACCACATCCTGCAGCAGGTGCTGCATGGGTTCATGCACATCCATGCAGCCATCCATGTACAGCATGGCACGGATCACCGCCTCGCAGCGCATGAGCCGCTCTCGCACGGCATCGTGCTCCGGCGTAGCAAAGAAGTTGCCCAGCAGCACCATCAGCTTCTGAGGCAGGCACAGGAAAAGCTGTTCTTCCCCCTGCCACCTTAGATGGCACCACAACCGCTGCACCAAGGATTCCGCAGGCTCCCCGTCCGTAGTATCAAGGAGCTCCACTTCTCCATGGTGCAGAATCATCTGCTCTACCAGCTGATGTTCCCGCCAGGACAGGAGATTGGCCTCTTCCTTGAGCTGCCTCAACACCTGCTCCTGCATGGTTTTTACATCATGCAGGCAGGTCTGTAAGGGATGCTCCTGTGCGTAGAAGCTCAGCGACCACAATTCCTCAGCATGCTCATCATCGCAGCCATCAAACAAATCATAGGATGGATAATCAGACAGACGGCTTTCGCAAGCCTCCATCCGACGTTCCCGCATGACGCTCATGGTCTTGTCCATCCAATGCAGTGATGGCGCATTATTCTCTCGCAGCATGAATCCTCCTCAGTTCCGGCAGCCAACACAAACCATTCCGAATCTCTGCTGCCATCCCCGGGATGGTCAGAGCTTGGTCACCCAACCGTTTTCATCCGGCAGCTTGCCGTACTGAATGCCGGTCAGGGTATCATACAGCTTCTGTGCCACAGGACCAATGTTGCCGTCCCCAATGGTCAGCTTCTCATCGTCCATGCACAGTTCGCCTACAGGGGAAATCACGGCCGCCGTGCCGGTACCGAAAGCCTCGGTCAGCTTGCCGCTCTTTGCATCCGCAAAAATATCCGCAATGGCCAGGCGCTTTTCTTCCACTTCATAGCCAAGCTGCTTGGCAATGGTCAGCACGCTGTCACGGGTGATGCCGGGCAGGATGGAGCCGTTCAATGCAGGGGTCACGATCTTGTTGCCATAGGCAAACATCATGTTCATGGAGCCGACTTCTTCCACGTACTTCTGCTCCACGCCATCCAGCCACAGCACCTGGGCATAGCCCTTCTTTTCGGCGATTTCGCCAGCCAGAATGGACGCTGCATAGTTGCCGGCGCACTTGGTGAAGCCAACGCCGCCGCGCACTGCACGCACGTACTTGTCTTCCACGTAGATGCCCACGGGCTTCAGTCCCTCGGCATAATAAGCACCTACAGGGCTGAGGATAATGTAGAACAGATAATGCTGCGATGCATGCACGCCCAGCTTGGCATCCGTTGCGATCATGGTGGGACGGATGTACAGGCTGGTTCCTTCCTGATGAGGCACCCAGTCGCCATCGATTTCTACCAGCTTTTTCAGACCTTCCAGTGCCAGTTCCTTGTCCAGCTCAGGCATGCACATACGGTCTGCACTGTTGCACATACGGGCAATATTTGCTTCCGGACGGAACAGCTGCAGGCCGCCATCCTCACGGCGGTAGCACTTGGTGCCTTCAAAAATGGCCTGACCATAATGGAAAACAACCGCCGCAGGATCCATGGAAAAGTCTCCATAAGGTACCACACGGGGATCATACCAGCCCTTGCCTTCTTCATAATCCATAAGGAACATATGATCCGTAAAAATCGTACCAAAACCCAGCTTACTCTCATCCTGAGGTTTCTGCTTCGGATGGGTGGTCAGCGTTACTTTGATTTCTGCCATAGCAATCCCCTCCACAACCCATTGATATCGCACATTCCACCAGTAAGGGGAATGGTGTTCTTCTATTATACCTTGCCTCCCCCATCTGTCAAGTACGCTGGCAGGATGGTTTCTGTAAATTCATGTATTTACATTGCATTTTTCCTTTTC
This sequence comes from Phocaeicola dorei, assembly GCA_963627465.1. Lineage (GTDB taxonomy): Bacteria > Bacillota > Clostridia > Christensenellales > Aristaeellaceae > CAKUFA01. Next base: position 9,313 of record CAVGBO010000005.1, on the reverse strand, counting down.
CTTATGCTATAATCGATGTAAAGCACTGCACAATACACACAAGGGGTGAATCCCATGAACGATGAAGACATCCGGGAGAAGCTGAAGCCTATTCGCTGCTTTCTGCTGGATATGGACGGTACCTTTTACCTAGGGAATCAGCTGATTGAAGGTTCCCTGGATTTCTTATCTGCTTTGGAGCGTACAGGCCGCACTGCACGGTTCCTCACCAACAATTCCAGCAAGTCTGCCAAGGTGTACAAGGATAAGCTGCAGCGAATGGGTGTGGATGCTCGCTATCAGGATGTGATGACATCCGGGCATGCAGCGGCGCATTATTGTTCGGATCACTACCCAAAGGGTCAAGGCTATTTGCTGGGCAATCCCATGCTTCGTGAAGAGCTTGAGGAAATGGGGCTTCGCTTCACGGAAGAGAATCCCGATTATGTGCTGGTCGCCTTCGACACTACCCTGGATTACGCCAAGATGTGCAAGGTATGCGATTTCATCCGTGCAGGGAAACCCTACATTGCCACCCACCCGGACTTTAACTGTCCCACGGAAACAGGCTTCATTCCGGACATGGGCGCCATTATGGCCTTCATCGAAGCCAGCACCGGCAGAAAGGCCGATATCATTCTGGGCAAGCCCTATGAGGGCATTGTGCAGGAGGCACTCCGGCGCACAGGCTTTCAAAAGCAGGAGATGGCCATGGTAGGTGATCGCCTGTATACAGACGTGGCCACCGGCGTTCATCACGGCATGACCGGGATTCTTGTGCTTTCCGGCGAAGCCACCATGGATGATGTCAAGGCTTCCGATGTTAAGCCGGATCTTATTTTCGGCCGGCTTTCCGATATGATTCCTTATCTGTAATGCTATACACCAACGAAAGAAGGGACGATTGATTATGCTGCAAACCACTTTTCCCGGCATTCAGCGTGCTTCCTCTGGCCTGGGCTTCGGCTGCATGCGCCTGCCCGTTGTGGGCGGCCGCATTGACGAGGCGGAAGCCATTCGGATGATTCGCTACGCCATTGATCACGGTGTGCGATACATTGACACAGCCTACCCCTACCACGGCGGCGAAAGTGAAATTGTAGTCGGCAAAGCGCTGAAGGACGGCTACCGTGACAAGGTGATTCTGACTACCAAGCTGCCCATCTGGAAGCTGCAAACCGCCGAGGACATGCCGAAAACGCTGGATGAGCAGCTGAAGAAGCTGGACGTGGATCATGTGGATTTCTACCTGATGCATGCCATGAACGAGGAACGGTTCCATACCATCCGATCCATGGACTACCAATCCTTCCTGGAGAAAGCCATGGCACAGGGAAAAATCCGCTATCCCGGTTTCTCCTTCCATGATAATGCGGACACTTTCCTGCGCATCCTGAACGACTACGACTGGAAGCTGGCACAGGTGCAGATGAACATTCTGGACGACAATGCCCAGGCTACCCTGAACGGCATCCACGCAGCCGGTAAAAAGGGCACTGGCGTGGTCATTATGGAGCCTCTTCGCGGCGGCCTTTTAGCCACTCCCCCGGCGGATGTGCAGGCACTGTATGACGCCTTCCCTGTCAAGCGTTCCGCCGTGGAATGGGCGTTCCGTTTCCTGTACACCATGCCTGAAGTGGTGACCATCCTTTCCGGCATGAGCACCATGGAGCAGGTGCAGGACAACCTTCGCATTTTCGATGCCGCCGTGCAGGAACCGCTGACGGAAGCCGAGCAGGCACTTTATGCCCAGGTGAAGGAAACCTACATGAGCCGCACGAAAACCCGGTGCACAGGCTGCCGCTACTGTCAACCCTGCCCCCGTGGGGTGAAGATTCCGCAAATCTTCCAAGGATATGATGGCAAGAAACTCCGTGAAAAGGATGACTTTGCCGCCGAGTATGCCAAAATCATTGAAGAGCAGGGCGACGCTTCCCGGTGCGTCAAGTGCCGCAAGTGCGAGGCCGCCTGCCCCCAGCATCTGCCCATTACCCGTTATCTGGCAGAGATCCATGCGGAATGCACCGGCTAACAGCATCCGCTGTTCTCATGAAGCATTCATACGCAAAGAGAGCCGCAGCTGCCCGTTCTCCGAAAGGAGCGTCGCAGCTGCGGCTCTTTATTTGGTTTTGAAAATTACCACCATTCCTTGGGCAGATACTTCTTCTGTGCCAGCAGCATGTCATCAAACAAGGGCTGAGCATCATTCACGTCTACCTTGCCCATCTGGGGATCATTCATGAAGGCGGCGAAAGCCAGCTTCCGATCGCAGGTCTGTGCGGCACGGAGGATCATCTGCTGATCCGTCACATGGCGCATGGTCAGTGCCAGGATATCGCTGTCCATAGCACCTGCAAACACGGGCGAAATCTGATCCCGGCGGAAGAGGGCGTTAGTCTCCACCACAGCACCCAAAGGCAGGTTCGGAATCTGCCCCCGGTTGGGGATATTCACGTTCGTTACCATATCGCCCAAGCCTAGCAGTGCCTTCATCATCAGGTGACCTTCCTCACCGGTGGCCTTGAATTCAATGTCTTCCTCACCGCTCAGCAGCCGTGCACGGCGGGCAAGGCGGCGATCCAAGTCTTCCAACCGCCAGCTGACAGGTGTCAGGCCGAAGCCCCAGCTCTTCACCGTTTCCGGATCCTTCAGGTACCAAGGGGGCATAAACTCTGCTAGGTGACGGTCACCTGCAGCAGCGATCTTACCGTAGCGGAGGAACAGGTCAAACTTCACCTTATGGGAGCACTGGAAGAAGTCGTTCATCCAGTTGGCATCCTTGCCCTTGGTAAAGCCGGTTTCCCGATACTTTTCACAGAAGGTGCGATACAGCGGGAACAAATCCATGCCCTGATAGGAGGCGGTGGAGAACCAGGTAAAGTGGTTCACGCCCTGCACGGTGACACGAATGTCCTGCCGAGGCACATCCTTGATATCGCACATGTCCTCCAGCATGGCAGCCAGCAGCTTCTGGGTGCCGAACACTTCATGGCAGCAACCGAAAGCCTTGATTTCCGGGAACACATCGTAGAGGGTGGCCATGCACAGGGTCATGGGGTTGGTGTAGTTAATGACCCATGCCTTGGGCGCATAAGCCTTGATGGCCTGCGCAATCTCCACAAACATGGGGATGGTACGCATTGCACGCATCAATCCGCCGGGGCCTACCGTATCACCTACGGACTGATACACGCCCACACGCTCAGGAGCGTGCACGTCGCTCTTCATCTCTTCGAAAGTGCCAGGCAGAATGGAAATCACCACAAAGTCAACACCTGTCAGTGCTTCCTGCAAGGTGTCCGAAACTTCATACTTCCAGTGGCTCACGGCCTTTTCGTGGTTTGCGGTCTTTTCACCAATAATGCGATTCTTTTCAGCTGCGTCACGGTCAATATCATACAGGCGAACCGTGCCTTCCATGCCGGTATCCATAGCCAAGTCAGTCATAAAACCCCACGCCCAGCCGCGGGAACCGCCGCCGATGTAGGCAACCTTCAAATCGATGGCCTTACCGTCTTGATACTGCATGTAAATCCCTTCCTTTCATGCACAGGTCACAAGTGACCAATCATTCTGTGACTATTGTACTCCTTTCCCGGACGTGTGGCAAGACCGAAGATGGAAAAAAAGCATCATTTTCAGCACAAAGTTTACAAACTCCATGTATCAAAAAATCCCGCACGCATTGCTGCGCACGGGATTGCTGTAGATTAAAGGATTTAGTTGGCAGGAGCTTCAGGCACAGCCACAATGCGTCCCTGTCCATAGGGATCAGCATAAGCTTCGCCCACAACGCCGCCCAGGGTGTCCACGATGTAGTCCATCAGCACCTGGTTGTCCAGCTTGACGCTCTTCTGCAGCACCTTGCTGCCGGCGAACATGGACATACCGTCGCCGCTGTCCAGCAGCATGTAGTTGTGGCTGGCCAGGGTATAGGTCTTGGTCAGATCCAGGTCTTCTCCGGCAACCTTCACGTTCTTCACGCGATATTCGCCGGTAACGCCGGTGAACATGCCCTTGTCGTCCGTGGTGCAGGAAGATTCGATATAGGTGTGGATTTCATAGGTCAGTCCGGCCACCTGGAGGAAGCCGCCGCATTCGCCGGGGGTGTTGCGTGCGCCGAACTCCAGCGCATCCAGCACCTGCTGGCCGGTCACTTCGATAACGCACATTTCGTTGCCGAAGGGATGCACCTTCAGGATGTCGTTCAGGGTGATGTCGCCTGCTGCGATGGAAACACGGATGCCGCCGCCGTTGACAAAGGCGATGTCAGCACCGGACTGATCCTTGTAAGCATCAGCGCACAGGTCGCCCAGGTTGGTTTCAGCATTACGGATAATGCGGATGGCAGTGCCGTTTTCATCCTTGGCAGTGGGGTCGGTAATGGTCAGATCCACAGCAGTCTTGGCAACCACCGTAGCCAGCTTCTTGTTCAGCTCATCGGTTGCAGCAGATACAGCCTGAGAAGCCTCGTTTTCAATGCCCAGCAGTTCAGGAGCAGAAACGCTGTTGTGCCAGGTGTACAGGCCATAGGACAGGGAGCCGTCCTTGGCGGAGATGGTCACGTAGCCGATGCCTTCCAGCTTGGTGCCACAGGCAGCACGGATCACGTCTTCGCCGTCCTTGTTCTTCATCACCAGCTGATCGGTATCGTGGCTGTGACCGTCCACCATGGCGTCGATGCCGGTGGTGTTGCCCAGCACGTCCGCATAGGTGTAGGGAGAAGAAGTTGCTTCATTGCCCAGGTGTGCAATGGCGATAACGTAATCAGCACCTTCTGCACGGGCAGCATCCACAGCACTCTGCACGCCGGCATAGAGCTTTTCGCCAGTGCCGTCTTCCAGGAAGCCATAAACGTAGTTGCCGTTTTCATCCTGGAAGTACTTCGGAGTGGACTTGGTGATGGATTCAGGGGTGGTGATGCCAACGAAGGCAACCTTCAGGCCTTCCACTTCCTTGATCACGTAGGCAGGGAACACCAGCTCATCCTTGTAGGTGAAGTTGGAGCTGATGTAGGGGAAGTTCGCCTTCTTCGTCAGGCTCAGGAAGTTGTCCATGCCATAGTCGAACTCATGGTTGCCGGGGATGGCCACATCGTAGCCCACAGCGTTCATCAGATCGATAATGGCATCGCCCTTGGTCATGGTGCCTACAGGCTCGCCCTGGATGGAGTCGCCATCGTCCACCAGCAGAACATTGTAGCTCTTTGCCATCTGCTGCTTCACAGCATACAGACCGGCATAGCCAAAGCCTTGATCAATGCCGCAGTGTACGTCGCTGGTGAAAAGAATAACCAGATCCTTGGTCAGTGCAGGGGCTGCTGCATCTTCTGCCACCGCAGAGAAGCAGCCCAGCAGCATCGCCAGTGCCAACAGGAGACCGAGCAGTTTCTTCATCTTCCGTATCCTCCTTTTGTCGCTTGAAAAGGGAATGGGTATCCTTCCTTTATTATACAGGATGCATAGACGAAAAACAAGTAGCAGCAGAACTTTTTCGGAACATTTTTCCTCTTTTTTTCTTTTTCATCCGTTTACAGGTGCAGTCACCACACATGTTCTTTTTTCAAAAAAAGCAGAGTCTGCTTTCGCAGGCCCTGCCGTTCCGGTTTTATTTTTGTCAGATGCGCCATGCAAAAGCAGTTTGCACGCCATGCGCTTCCTTTTCTTTGCAGTTGATCATCCGATTGGCATTTTCCAGATTTCAAAGAAAACGTACGGATTATTGCGCCGGTGCCGTGGGTACAGCCACAATCCGTCCCTGACCGTAAGGATTGGCATAGGCCTCCCCCACAACGCCGCCCAGGGTATCCACGATGTAGTCAATCAGCACCTGATTGTCCAGCTTTACGTTCTTCTTCACAACCTTGCAGCCATTGAACATGGACATGCCGCCGCCGCCATTCAGCAGGGTGTGGTCATGACCAGCCAAGGTGTAGGTCTTGGTCAGATCCAGTGCTTCATCGCCGATCTTCACATTCTTCACCCGATACTCCCCGCTGACACCGGTGAACACGCCCTTGTCATCCATGGTGCAGGAAGACTTGATGTAGGTGTGAATTTCATAGCTCATGCCGGACACATGCAGGAAGCTGCCGCACTCGTTCGGCACATCCCGGGAGGCAAACTCCAGTGCGTCCAGCAGCTGCTGACCGGTTACCTCCAGCACAAGGATTTGGTTGCCGAAGGGATGCACCTTCATGATGTCGTTCAGGGTAATATCCCCTGCGGAGATCGAGGCACGAATGCCGCCGCCGTTCACGATGGCCACCTGTGCCCCAGTCTGATCCCGATAGGCGTCTGCGCACAAATCCCCCAGATTGGTTTCCGCATTGCGGATAATGCGAACCGGCGAACCGTTGGCATCCTTGGCGGTCGGATCATTGATGGTCAAGTCCACCGCCGTCTTGGCTACCACCTTGGAAAGTTCCGCATTCAGGCCGTCCGTTGCGGCGGATACCGCCTTGGAAACCTCATTTTCAATGCCCAGAAGAGCCGGAGCAGAGGTGCTGTTGTGCCAGGTGTACAGTCCATAAGAGAGAGAACCGTCCTTTGCGGAAATGGTCACGTAGCCGATGCCTTCCAGCTTGGTGCCGCAGGCCGCACGGATCACGTCCTTGCCGTCCTTGTTCTTCATCACCAGCTGATCCGTATCATGGCTGTGGCCGTCCACCAAGGCATCAATGCCGGTGGTATGGCTGAGCACGTCCGCGTAGTTATAGGGCGAAGAAGAAGCCTCATTGCCCAGGTGCGCAATAGCAATCACGTAGTCGGCGCCGGCCTTCCGGGCATCGTCTGCCGCCGTCTGCACCGCTGCGTAAAGCTTTTCGCCAGTGCCATCCTCCATGAAGCTGTAAATAAAGTTGCCCTTATCATCCTGGAAGTTCTTCGGGGTATCCTTGGTCAGGGTTTCCGGGGTGGTGATGCCGATGAAGCCGATCTTGACCCCTTCCACTTCCTTGATCACGTAAGCCGGAAACACCAGCTCCCCGTTCTTGGTAAAGTTGCAGCTGATGTAGGGGAACTTCGCCTGCTTGGTCAGGTTCATGAAGTTCTCCATGCCATAGTCGTACTCATGGTTGCCGGGGATGGCCACGTCGTACCCCACTGTGTTCATCAGGTCAATGATGGCACTGCCGTGGGTCACGGTGCCCACAGGTTCTCCCTGAATGGCATCGCCGTCATCCACCAGCAGCACATTGTTGGTCTTGGCAAGCTGTTGCTTCACCGCATACAAGCCGGCGTAGCCAAAACCTTGGTCAATGCCGCAGTGCACATCGCTGGTAAACAGGATCACCACGTCCTTGTTCAGTTTCGATGTGCTTTCTTCCGCCATGCCGGGCACAACGCACAGCAGCATGGCCAATACCATCAACAGTGACAGCAGTTTTTTCATCTTCCGCATCCTCCTATATGATTGAAATCACTGATGCGTGCTTATTATACAACAATCGGCAAATCAATCGCAATGATGGAGCGGCAAGGTTTTGTAAATCTTGCTGCTGTACACATCAGAGCTCAAACAGCCTACGCATTTCCGCGTCCATCGTTCCGTTCTTTGCATATTCCAAAGTATCGCAAAGGCGGATATTGTTTTTCTCAATGTGTATCTCGTCGCTGAAGCCGAGGATATACCGCAGGCAGATTCGATAGATGATCTCCGTCGGGGCGCAGCCGTATACCTGTTTAGCGAAGATATGATTCAGCCTCTCGGCATCGTCGGGGTACAACGCTTTCATGCGCCTGCTCTGATAGAGCCGCGTCACAATCTCCGTCACATACATGCCCGACTTCATATAGAGGTCGGCAAAGGTCGCATTAGGATCATCAAAGCATCCCGGATTCTCCTGCTCAAGCCTGTCCACCATGTCCTTCACCACTTTTTTCGGCGTGAATATCTGATTCGTGCGCTGGGGAGGAATAAAATCAAAGATGTCTCCCTTGTGGTCAGGCTCAAAATAGTTTGCAAGCTCGGCACGCTTTTTCATAAACTCCTGCACGGCATCGTTGAACACGACCTCGTCAAACAGGTGCCCGTCAAAGTGCTTCTGTTCGCCACTTTCAGACACATAGTCCCCGCCGTCACGCAGCATACGGAACTGGTCGAGCGTCACGCCTTGTCCATTCTGCGGATTTACTGTGACCTCCCAGAACACCTCGTCCGGCACAAGAGCGTCAAAGTTCGCAAGTGTGGTATTTTCGTCTCCGTAAGCCATGAGGAATGCCGGAATGGTACGAGAGAAACCGCGCAGATGGTCACGGACGCTACCTTCGATAGAATCCTTCTGTGCCTTCAGCTTTTCGGTCTCTACCGTTTCGACGATGGTTTCCGCAGCCTTTTTCACCGTCTCGTCGCTATGGAGCTTTTCATTGATGCTGCTGACCATATCACGGTAGCCTTGGATACGTCTGGCATCGTATTCCGCATGAATTCGCGTAAATTCCGTCATCGCAGCGCCAGAACGCTCTGCCTCATGAATTTTGTCATCATGTTCCTTGACAAGCTGATTGTCCCGAATCGTATAGTCGCCATATGCACGGTTTACGACCGTGTCGGTCGTCTCTTGTATTTTGCGCTCCAGCTGATTCTGCGTGGACTTTCTCAAATCGTTGCCATACTGCGCCCTTGCAGAATCCATCAGGGTGTCCGCAATCGGCCGTGAGAACTGCTCGCGGAGCATCTTCAACTCATCCTTCTTGGGATTCGGCGTCATCTCCACATTCTTCTGGATTTCCTCCACAGCTGCCGCCAGCTGATCCTCCACGTCCGCATACACCTTATCACCGAAAAGTTCGCTAGCCGTGCCGATGACCTGTTCTCTCGGAATTTCAACCTCGCCGTTCTCGTTCAAGTTAAGGGTGCCTGCCGTCGTCTCATCCACAGCCGCAGGCGCAAGGGGCTTCGGTTCTTCGAGTGCCTGCATATTGTTGATGATGTCGATGATCTCCTTCGGTGCTCCGAAAATGCCGCCGATATTGGCAAAGAGGAAGTTTGACATAAAGCCCCGCTCCACGACTTCTCTTGCATGGATATGGCGGGGAATCGTGAGAACCTTTTCCGCATCCAGCTCGATCATGGAGCCTTCATCATCTTCACCATAAACCGGGAAGAAGTTCAAAAGCTCTCTGACGTGCTGCTTGCGGCTGTCAAAATCGCCCTTGTCGCCGGAGGTCTCCGGGATCAGGTCATTGGCAAACTGCTCGAAAATCGTAAGGGTACGGGCAGGGTCAAAGTCGAACACATAGGCGTTCTGCTTTCTGTAGGAATTGCCGTTCTTATCATGGAACAGGCACGGATTCTGCGCACGGAAAGCCGCCTGCATATAAAGGGCAGGGCT
>CAVGBO010000004.1:0-38704 GCA_963627465.1 Phocaeicola dorei | reverse complement strand
TCATTGTGCTTCCTCCTCTCCTGTTTTTTCTTCCTCGATGGTATCAGAGGCTTGCGGTGCTGCTTCGCTCTGGACAGGGGCATCGCTTTGGGTCAGCTCCAGGAACACGTCCTCCAAATCCGCATGGACGGTGGTCATTTCCAGCAAAGCAACGTTTTCCTTGGCAAAGGCCTTGAAAACCTGCGCCCGAATGTCCTTGTCCTCTTCCGCCTTCACCAGCAGCACGGTGTTTTCCTTTTCCGCAGGCTTCACCTCGACAGAGGCAATGCCCTCCACCCGGTCAAGCACCTTCCGCATGGTCTTTTCATCCGCATCCGCTTCCAAGCGAAGGGTTTGGGTGCCGGCAAAGCGGCGGGTCAGATTTTCCGTGGTGTCGCTGGCCACCAGCTTGCCGCCGGAAATAATCATGATGGAGTCGCACACCGCCTGCACTTCGCTCAAGATGTGGCTGGAAAGCACAATGGTGTGCTCCTTGCCCAGCTCCCGAATCAGGTCACGGATTTCGATGATCTGCGCCGGGTCAAGGCCTACGGTAGGCTCATCCAGAATGATAACCTCCGGCTTGCCCAGCAGTGCCTGAGCAATGCCCACACGCTGCTTGTAACCCTTGGACAGGTTGCGAATCAGCCGGTGACTGACCTGAGCAATGCCGGTCTTCTCCATGATGGCGGTAATCTGCTCTGCCTGCTCCTTCCGGCTCACGCCCTTGGCTTCCGCCACGAAGTGCAGGTACTCTTCTGGGGTCATGTCCGTGTACAGCGGAGGCAGCTCCGGCAGGTAACCAATCCGTTTCTTTGCCTCCATGGGTTCTTCGCTCACGGAGTGACCGTCTACCAGCACTTCACCTTCCGTTGCACCCAGGCAGCCGGTGATGATATTCATGGTGGTGGACTTGCCTGCGCCGTTGGGCCCCAGAAAGCCGTAAATGACGCCTTTGTCAATTTCAAAGGACAGGTCAGATACGGCAGTATGTCCGCCATACCGCTTTGTCAGGTGTTTGACCTCGATCAATGCTTCTTCCTCCTTGTCATCAAACGTCAGCTATGCGCTCCGCTCAAGCAGATCGCCTGACGCCTCACGCTGGAGGGTAGTATACACCACGAACCTTATGTGAACCTTAAGAGATGGGGCAAAAAGTGTGAACAGTGTATGAATGTTGCACGGTACATCCATGGAAGCACAAAAAGAGACGAGTCTTGCGACCCGTCCCTAATAAACATACCATGATGATTTTTATTCGTACACTGCTCTGCTGCCGCCGATGTAGGGAAGACGAGCATAGGCCATAACCAGATGCGCCTGTCCCAGATGATTATGCTTGCCGCGCAGAGGCACCGCCACCGGGCGGATGTGCATCCCCACCAGGGTATCCCCCACATCAATGGCAGCGTCTGCCTGAATGTGCATAGCCAAGGCAGGATGCTGCATGTGCTTCCATGCGGCAGCAGGCACAGAGCCGCCAGCCTTGGGCTGGGGAATGGCTCGCACCTGGGTCAAGCCCAGTGCTCGCAGTTCCTCCTGCTCCACCACAATGGCACGGTTCAGGTGCTCACAGCACTGGAAGGCAGCATGCAATTCGTACTCGGCGCACACCTGCAGCATGGTCTGTGCAATGATTTCTCCTACTTCCGGTGCACTGGCCTTGCCGATTCTTCCGCCCATGACTTCACTGGTGGAGCAGCCAAGCACCACCACGCCGCCGGCGGGAATCTGCCCTGCGGTCATCAATTCTTCCACGCAGTCATGAAGCACCGTATAGGCTTCCTTGCGAATTTCCTCCACGTCCATGATCACTGTTCCTCCATTGCCTTTTCCTGCACATAGGCATCCATGGCGGCGGCAGCGGTCTTTCCGGCACCCATGGCGAGAATCACCGTTGCTGCGCCGGTTACGGCATCACCGCCGGCGTACACGCCTTCACGGGAAGTTGCTCCCGTATCCTCCTGCACCACAATGCCGCCCCACTTCTGGGTTTCCAGTCCTTCCGTGGTGGACTTAATCAACGGATTAGGCGAAGTGCCCAGTGCCATGATCACGCAGTCCGCAGGCAGATCCTGTTCACTGCCCTCCACGGCCACAGGACGGCGACGACCGGAAGCGTCCGGCTCGCCAAGCTCCATCTGCTGGCACCGAATGCCACTGACCCAGCCCTTGTCGTCCCCCAGAACGGACACCGGATTGGTCAGGAAACGGAATTGAATTCCCTCCTCCTGGGCGTGTTCCACTTCCTCTTTTCTGGCAGGCAGCTCCGCAGCGGTGCGGCGGTAAATGACCGTCACTTCTGCGCCCAAACGACGAGCACAACGAGCAGCGTCCATGGCCACGTTGCCGCCACCCACCACTGCCACCTTGCTGCCGTGCTGAATAGGCGTAGCACTGTCCGGCTTGTAGGCCTTCATCAGGTTCATCCGGGTCAGGAACTCGTTGGCGGAATACACGCCTTTCAGGTTTTCCCCGGGAATGTTCATAAACTTGGGCAGCCCTGCGCCGGAGCCGATGAACACCGCCTCGAAGCCCTGCTCCTGCATCAGTTCATCAATGGTCAGGGTACGGCCGATGACCACGTTGGTCTCCACCTTCACGCCCAGTGCCTTCAGGGTTTCAATTTCCCGTGCCACAATAGCCTTGGGCAGGCGGAATTCCGGAATGCCGTACACCAGCACGCCGCCGGGCAGATGCAGTGCCTCAAACACGGTTACGTCATAGCCCTTCTTGGCCAGATCCCCGGCGCAGCTCAAGCCGGAAGGACCGCTGCCTACTACCGCCACCTTATGCCCATTGGGCACAGATTTGACCGGAGCATCTGCCGCATGAGCGGCATGCCAGTCTGCTACGAAGCGCTCCAGGCGGCCAATGGCTACAGCTTCCCCCTTCATGCCCCGTACGCACTTTTGCTCGCACTGGCTTTCCTGGGGGCATACCCGACCGCACACAGCCGGCAGGCTGCTGGTCAAGCTGATGATGCGATAGGCTTCCTCGAAGTCACCCTCGCTGACGGCGTGGATAAATTCCGGAATGTGAATATGCACCGGGCAGCCCGTCATGCAGGGCTTATGCTTGCAGTTCAGGCAACGCTTGGCCTCATCCACGGCAGTGGCTTCGTCATAGCCAAGGGCAACCTCCTGAAAGTTGCTTTTCCGCTCCTCTGCCGCCTGATGGGGCATGGGATGCTTGGTAGGCATCATGTTCGGCATGGTCACTGCACCTCCTTGGCAAGCAAATTGCAGGTCTCTTCATAGGCATGGCGTTCAAAGTCCCGATAGGTTGCGCCCCGTGCCATGGCCTCGTCGAAATCAATTTCATGACCATCGAACTCCGGACCATCCACACAGGCAAAGCGAGTTTTGCCCCCTACCGTCAACCGGCAGCCGCCGCACATGCCTGTGCCGTCAATCATAATGGGATTCATGCTAGCAACAGTCTTCACGCCGAATTCCTTGGTCAGCTTGCAGACGAACTTCATCATGGGCAGAGGGCCAATAGTGATGACTTCATCATAGTTTTCGCCGCTTTCAATCAGCTTGCGGAGGGCATCGGTCACCAGACCTTTCTCCCCCCAGGAGCCGTCATCGCTCATGCGGACGAGCCGATTGGTGTGCGCCGCAAATTCATCCTCCAGAATCACCAAATCCTTGGTGCGGAAGCCCACAATGGCATGCACCTCGCAGCCCTGCTCATGCAGCTTCTTAGCAACAGGAAAGGCAATGGCACAGCCCACACCGCCGCCTACCACGGCTACCTTGCGAAGCCCCTCCGTGTGGGTTGCACGCCCCAAGGGACCCACAAAGTCGTGGATGAAATCGCCTTCATTCAGGTGATTCAGCTTGGCGGTGGTAGCACCGACGATTTGGAAAATAATCGTTACGCTGCCGCTTTCCCGGTCATAATCCGCCACGGTCAGGGGAATTCGCTCCCCATCCTCATCCACACGCAGGATAATAAACTGTCCCGGTTCAGCCTTTCGGGCGACCAGCGGTGCGTCTATGCGCATAAGCGTCACCGTAGGGTTCAGCGCCTTTTTCTCCAGAATTTTATACACAGATGTTCCCCCTTCAACAAGGTTTCCTTTGCATTGTAGCATACTCAACGAATCGAGAAAAGATGTTTTTCCTTTTTTTAGACGTTCTGCGTCAATTTCTTTTGCAGGCGGCCATAAAAGCCTTCATCATCCGTGCGGACAAAGCGCACACGCTGGGACGCAACGGCACACACAACCCGGTCGCCGCTCTTCACCGGGATGCGGCGAATGCCGTCAATCACCAGTTGAGGCTGCTCCCCGTCCCGCACCCGCTCGTTCATGGTCACTTCCACCGTCACTGTTTCATTGCCGGAGACCACCAAAGGGGCGCACAAGGCGGCGTGGGGGCAAATAGGCGTTACCACTGCCTGCACAGCTTCCGGCAGCAGAATCGGTCCTCCGGCGGAAAGGTTATAGGCCGTGGAGCCGGTTGGCGTGCTGACCATGATGCCATCTCCTGACAGCTTCACCACCGGCATGCCGTCAATGAGCAGCTGCATTTTCAGGGTATGGCTGAAGGCACTGCGGTAAATGACCACTTCGTTCAGGGCAAAGAAGGGCGTCTCCTCCTCACGTGAAATAAGCCTGCCTTCCAGCATCACCCGATTTTCCATGTGATACTTACCTGCCAGAATCCGCGCCAGTGCCTGCTCTGCTCCCTGGGGTTCACAGTCCGTCAGATACCCCAGATGGCCGCAGTTCACCGCCCAAATAGGAACATCCGACAAAGGATGCAGATCCCGCACGGCACGCAGCACCGTGCCATCGCCGCCGACAGCCACCGCCAGCTCTGCCGATGCCAGCCATGCCGCATCCGCCTCACTGCGGAGCATGGCTTCATGCCCGGCGTTGCGGATGCTCGCCATCAGTTCCTCTGCACAGGCCTGTGCCTGAGGGTTGGTGGTGTTGGGAATCATTAGGAAACGCACATACCCGCCTCCTTCTCTATATGACGCAATGGGAGAGCCCATAGGACTCCCCCATTGGTCGATTGTGTTACAGTTGATCCTGATTCTGATTCTTCAGTTCCTCACTGCTGGCTTGGGTTCTGCGGCGGCGAGGCGTGTAGGAGGTGCTTGCTCCCTCGTCGGTGGGACGATAGCTGGCCGTGTACTGCTGGCCGGATTCGCTGCCTTCACTCTGCCGATAGCTGTTGCTGTAGGGCTGACTAGTGCCGGTGTAGGACTGGCTGCTGCCGTTACCGGAATAATTCTGGCTGCCGGTTGTGCCGGTCATTCCCTGCTGGCGATTGCCGCTGTAGGGCTGGCTGCCGACGCCGCCGATGCCGCCGGTGCTGCCGGTGCTGCCGGTGTACCGCTGCTGGCTGCTCTGGCCATAGGGGGCAGACTGCGTTCTCTGCTGCTGGGCATTACCCTCACCGGTGGCGTTGCTGCGCATGCCCGTTACGTCCGGTGCCGCCTTGACCTCCGGCCGCCGATAGGTGGAGGAGGAAGCGTTCGCTCTGGTTGCCTGGGCGTTTCTGGCGTAGGGATTCTGCGCCTGGGTGGCAGTGCCCCGCTGCTGGCTGCCCTGAGGATAGCCCTGCCGAGGCTGCTGTCCCTGGGGTGCATTGCCCCGCTGTGCCGCTGCACGCTTGGCTGCCGCACGCTGCTGTGCCACACGCTTCTTGTTGCGGCTGTAGATCACATAGCCGTATGCGCCGCCGCCAATGCAGGCCACAGCCAGAATACCGCCGATGATCCAGCCGATGGAAGAACCGGAATTGGTGTCATCGGGATCATCGATTTCAATGGTAGCCACAGGCTCTTCCGTGGTCGCCATGGGATCCGGCAGGTCGCTGGTGGTAGGCGATACCGTAGGCGATGTGGTGGGTGCTGCCGTAGTCGCCAGAGGTTCAGGGGTAGAGAAGGGATTGAAGGGCTCGTAGCTGACGTTCATGCTGCTGTTGCTCTTCCACTCGTCCACGGTGCTGTCTTCAGCCGGCTTCACCGTTGTGCTGGAGGAGGAGCTGGAGTTGGAGCCACTGGTGTTGTTAGAGATACCCTTCTTGTACTCATCACTGCTGAGGAAGGTTTGCACCTCGTTAATGGTCATCTGCTTGAAGTAGTTGCCCATAACGTAGCCGGTGGTGCCATTGTAGGAAACACGATACCAGGTAACGCCATTCACCTGTTCCGTACCCAGAATCAGGCAGAAGGCGTACTGCTTCAGGGTGCCTACCTTCTTGGAATTGGTAGAAGCACTCTGGCGGAAGTTAACGGAAGTGGTGGTTACATAGCCATAGCTGGACAGGGAAGTATCATCGTAAGGCTGAGGCGTGGAGCTGGGCACAGGGGTAGGCGTGCCCTTCTTCAGGTTCTCGGTATAGTCGATAACTTCCTGAGCAGTCATCATGCGGAGCATGTCTGCCCGGATGTAGCCGTACACACCGTTGTAGTTGACAATGTGCCAAGCCACGTTATCAGCGTCGTACACCTGACCCATGACCAACATGGGGATGTTCTGTCCCAGTACGTTGATAATCTGACTCTGTACGCTGGCCTGACTGCGGAAGTACACGCCATCGCCTACCGTGTAGGCATAGCCTACAACCTGCGGAGGCTCGGACGTGGTTGCAGGGGTAGGAGTAGGCGTTGCGGTTTCATCATTCCACTTGCGGATGTAGTATTCCGCTTCCTGGGCATTGATGTGGCGCAGCATGCTGTCCGGCACATAGCCCTGCTGATTGGCTAGGGTCGTGCCCCGGCTCCATACGCTGCCGGAAGCACTGTCCGTAGACTGGGCAGTCACGTTCATGAGGGTTTCCGCAGGCAGGGTGGTAATGATGCTGGCATCCGCCGTACTGATTTCCGTGCGGAGTGCCACCGTGCCGGTGGTCACAGCATAGCCGGTGTAA
Source organism: Phocaeicola dorei (assembly GCA_963627465.1). Lineage (GTDB taxonomy): Bacteria > Bacillota > Clostridia > Christensenellales > Aristaeellaceae > CAKUFA01. The sequence goes on along the minus strand of CAVGBO010000004.1, from coordinate 31,829 downwards.
GGCGTCTGGGTCACCACAGGGGTTTCCGTGACCACAGGATTCTTGGTGTAGGTGAACACCACAGGATTCTGATCCGGGGTGCCTGCCGCATCTACGGTCACAAGCTTCGCACTGCTGTCCGGGGTGTAGCCTTCAATGGCAGCTGCATAAACATAGGTCTGCATGCCGGTGGAGCAGGTGGTACGGGTCTCGCCCAGCAGGGTGCCCTCCGCGCTGATGTACTGCACCGTTACGCTAACCTCGCCCGGTACAGCCGTGGGGGTCTCCGTAGGTGCATCCGTAATCACAGGTGCCGTGGGCGTTGCCGTAATTTCAGGGGTAGCGGTAGGTTCTTCGGTAATCACCGGCTCACGAGGCACAGGCGTCTCACACTCGTCCGCCTCGTACTGCTGACTTTCCGCCTCGGTCATCACGGTCAGGTACGTACTCATGATGTAGCCGCTGGTGCCGTTGTAAATGACGCTAGTCCAGTTTTCCCCTGCGTCCGTAACCTGTTCCTTCACCATCCACACCTTGGTACCCTTGCTCAGGGTGGCCAAGATGGTCTTGCCGCTGGCCGTGGAAGGTTCGGAGCGGAACTTGACCTGACGATCATTCACCGTGCCGAAACGGTTGATGGTTTCACCCACGGGAATAGGCGTCTCAATGACTTCCTCTTCATAGACGAAGGTCACGCTCTCCCGCTCTGCCACGCCCTCTGCAGTGACCGTGACAGACACAGGATCCGCCTGATAGGCCTTGTAGCCTGCCGGCACATGATCCGCCTGAGGAGCAACAACGGAGGTCTTGCCTGCCTCCAGAGACACCGTTTCGGGAGAGGCAATTTCCTTGCCGGTTTTATCCTGATAATACACCGTCACCGTAGCAGGTGCCACAGGGGCAGGGGTATCAGTCACAACAGGAGCTGCTCGATAGTAGAACACCACTTCCGCCGGATCCGCCACACCGCCGGCCACATCCACCGTGGTGTTGGGTTCGCTGACAATGCTGTAACCATCGGCCAAGTCAGCCGGGGCAGCGGTAATATTGTTGGGACCTTCCGTCAGTACATCGCTGGTCTGGGCGGAAGCCACGTCATGCATGTCGCTTTCATCCACATAGCGGATGGTGACACGAACCTCCGTTGCAGGGATTTCGGTCACAGGCACTTCTGTTTCAGGAACGACCGCCGTATAGGTGAACACCAGCACCGAAGGCTCTGCCACGCCGGTTTCGGATACGGTCAGGGGCTGGGTCGCCGTATTGGCCGTGTATCCATCCAGGACAGGAGCTTCCACCGGCATGCTTTCGCCGGTCATGCAAGTCACCTGGGTGGTGTAGATCATCAGACCGCCATCCGTCACGCACTGCACATCCACCGTGACGGATTCCGGAACGGGCACAGGGGTTTCTGCCGCCGTGTAGGTAAAGATGACAGGATTCTGATCCGGGTTGCCAGCAGCATCCACGGTTACATACTTCTCATAAGCATCGGGATTGTAGCCGTCAAAGCCTGCCGCAGAAATAACGGTGATCTGTCCCACAGGCGCCATCACGCTGGTGCTGCCCAGGTTGCCGCCGTCAGCCGTGTTGTAGATCACGATAATTTCCGTTTCCGTAGGGGCAGGGGTAGGCGTTTCTACCGCCGTGTAGGTGAAAATGACAGGATTCACGGACGGATTGCCGGAAGCATCCACATACACGTCCTGCTGATAGGTTTGGGGCGTATAGCCGTCAAGGTCCGCCGCATACACGGTGTTGTTGGCATTGGTGTTCAGGGTTGCCGTAGTTTCACCCAGATAGGCACCATCCGTACCCTGATAAATCACCTGCACGTCCACCGTGGCAGGAGCAGGCACCGGCGTTTCCGTAGGAACTTCCGTGGGAACCTCGGTGGGGACTTCTGTCGGCACTTCGGTGGGTGCTTCCGTAGGCACGACAACAGGAGCGACTTGAGTGGATACATACAGGGTGTACATATCCGCCACCGTCACGCCGTCCGCCTCGTAGGCCATGATGGTAATGGCCTTGGAAGCATCCATGTCCGCCCCGGTATCCATGGCCGAGATAATCGTGCCATCCGCCGGGTTGAACACATAATCCGTATGATAGGGATGATACACGTTCAGTGTCAATCCGCTGAACACATCCGAGGCGGTCACCGTAGCCCAGAAGGTCTGATCCGATCCTTCCACAGGCGTGGCCGTAACGGACATATAATTTCCGCTCAGATCCGTCCAGCTCAGGGTCACCATCAGTGCCGTCCAGTCCTCCTGTGCCATGACAGGCACAGCAAAGCTGCACAGCAGCATCATGATGCCAAGGAGCAGGGACAGCATCCGTTTTTTCCATTGGGCAGCATATTTCATCGTTGCATTCCTCCTTGCAGCGCAAGTAACGATTCTCCGAGTTTATTGTATCGCCAACCATCGCCGTTGTCAATTCGAACCCCGGATGCAGTCCATCTTTTCGCCCCATGCAGGAATCCGCCCTTCACCGTCGAATGTGAAGAAAGAAACTTCCTAACAGAATGTGAGGCATCCACCCATGCAAGATTCTGAACTGCGTGAAAATGTGATTTCCCGGGAGGTCATTTACCCCGGCAAAGTGATCCATGTGGAAAAGTGGCAGGTAAACCTGCCGGACGGCGGTCAAGCACCCAGAGAGATTGTGCTCCACCGTGGTGCGTCCGCCGTGGTTGCCCTGGATGAAGCAGGCAACATCATCCTTGTCCGCCAGCACCGGGTGGCCATTGACCGGGTCACGCTGGAGATTCCCGCCGGTAAGCTGGACACCGCCGATGAAGATCCCTTCCTCTGCGCCAAGCGGGAGCTGGAAGAAGAGACCGGCCTCCATGCAGACCATTGGGAGAAACTGCTGGTGCTGGACACCACCCCCGGCTTCTGCAATGAGCACATCCACCTGTACCTAGCTACCGGGCTCCATGCCGGTGAAAAGCACCCGGATGCGGATGAATTCATCGCCGCCCAGCGTATGCCCTTGACCGAAGCCTTGCAGAAGGTGCTCCGGGGTGAATTCCACGATGGCAAAACCGTGGTGGGCATCCTGATGACGGCACAGAAGATGGGGCTTTCATCCATCTGACGAATGAGACCGCCTTTTCGTTCCCGTTTTGCAAAATTCTTTTTTTGAAATTGATTGAAAGGCTTCGGCAGGCTTGTCTGCCGACGAACGCCGTCATGAGTGAGCAGCGCGGTTTCTTCCGCAAAATCATCAGCCCCTTTCCCCAGCATCCGGCGGATCCCTGCGAGGTGTTTGCCCATTTGCCTGTTTTAACCACCCAGCGGCTGATTCTCCGCCCTATGCGAATGAGCGATGCGCCCGATGTGTTCGCCTACTCCCGTGACCCGGAGGTGGCTCGGCACGTGCTGTGGGAGCCGCACCGCTCTTTGGCAGATTCCCGGGCTTACCTGCGCTTTATGCACAAGCAGTACAGGGATGGCGCACCTTCCAGCTACGGCATTGTGTTGAGGGAAACCGGGCACTTGGTGGGCACCATCGGCTTTATGTGGTACAGCCCGGAAAATCAATCCGCCGAGGTAGGCTACAGCCTTGCCCGGTGGTTGTGGGGGCAGGGGTTGATGCCCGAAGCCCTTCAGGCCGTGCTGGACATGAGCTTTTCCACCCTGCGTCTCCACCGGGTGGAAGCCATGCATGAAACCTCCAACCCAGCCAGCGGCCGGGTCATGGTGAAATGCGGCATGCAGCATGAAGGCACCCTGCGGGATCGGGTGCTGAATAAGGGCAAGTACACGGACGTGGAGCTGTACGCCATCCTGCTGCAGGATTGGCAGGAAGCCCATGCAGCGGATACCGGCAGGCGGTGATGAACACGACATATGAACTAATCCGCAGCAATCGAAAGACACTAGCGATTCAAATCAAGGACGGCAAGGTCATCGTCCGTGCGCCCCTTCGCACCCCGGAGGCAGACATTCGTGCCTTTCTGCTGGAACATCAGGCATGGATTCAGAAGCATCTGGCACAGGCAGAAGCTCGGCAACAGGCAATGGAGGACGTGAAAAAGCTGACCCCTGACGACATTTGTCAGCTTGCCCATCAGGCTGTGCAGGTCATTCCCGGCAGAGTACAGCATTACGCCCGATTGATCGGCGTGACCTACGGGCGCATCACCATTCGCAATCAGCGTTCCAAGTGGGGCAGCTGCAGCAGCCTCGGCAACCTGAATTTCAACTGTCTGCTGATGCTGGCTCCTCCGGAGGTGCTGGATAGTGTGATCGTTCACGAGCTGTGCCACCGGAAGGAAATGAATCACTCTGATCGATTCTACGCCGAAGTGCTGCGGGTGTATCCAGACTACAACCATTGGAACCAATGGCTGAAGGATAACGGTGCCACACTAATGGCTATGATGCCTTGAATCATTTGCTGTGTAAAAGAGACCACGGTCGGGTTTTGACGCCCGCGCCGTGGTCTCTTCTTGATTCAGGGTTATTGAAGTTTTCGGTTCAGCTGTGCTTCACCGGGAACCGCATGGCCGTTCAGCGGTTTACTGTCCCACATAGTTGGGGCTTCTGATTTCCGCCGTAGGCTGCTTGCTGGACTGAATGTTGCGGCTGTAGCCGTCTTCCGTACGGTAGCCGGTCAGGTTCATCACAACCTTGCCGATTTCCACAACCGGCTGCACATAGTTGTCGAAATTGAAGCGACCGTGCTGGGTCATCTCCCCTTCGCCCAGTGCCAGACGGTAAGAGCAGTTCATCACATAATTGCCGTCAGAGGTTACAGGCAGCGGATTGCCGTACACATCGTAGCAGGTCAGAGTGAAGTAGAACCGGGTGATGTTCATATTGCTGTCGTTACGAACGTTCAGCTTGATCTTGTTATCCTGCAGGTACAGGTCAACGATCTTCAGAGCCTTGTCATAGTTGCCCACCATGATGGTTGCCGTGGTGGTGTAGCCCCCATCTTCCGTAACACCGGTAATGGTGGTTTCGCCCCAGCGGACGCCGGTAACGGTAGGCCGGTTCTGCTTGCCCTTCACCGTTGCGATGGAAGGATCTGCGCTGGTCCAGGTCATGTTCAGGTTGCTGGCATCAGTAGGTTCCAGCACCGCACGGCCGGTAACGCTCTCCCGCACATCCACACGGATGGTATCACTGTACATATGTACGCCGGTCACAGGCTGGAGCACAGACACCTTGATGGTGCCGCTGCGCTTGCTGCCGTCAGCAGCCGTGGCCGTAATGGTCACGGTACCACGCTTCACGCCGTGCACCGTACCATCGGCATCCACCGTGGCAATATTGGCGTTGGACGTCTTGTACGTCACGCTCTGATTGGTGGCGTTGGCAGGGGTGATCTGGGGAGCTACGGTAATGGTGCTGCCTACATCCACCGTCACAGTCTTCGTGGAGAAGATCACCTTTTCCACCAGCTGATTCACCGTCACTTTGCAGGTGGCATACACGCTGGGGAAGTTGGTGCTACGGCAGGTAATGGTTGCTTCGCCCACAGATACAGGGGTGATCCGGCCACTGCTGTTCACGGTTGCAACGGAAGGATCGCTGCTTTCCCAGGTCACCTTCTTATCATCCGCATTGGTGGGTGCCACGGTCGCACGCAAGTTCTGCGCCTGACCCATGTTAACGACCAAGTCCGTGCTGCTCAGGGTAATCGCCGTAGGCTGCTGCTTTACCCGAACCGTCACATTGCCCATGCGGCCGCTGCCGTCAACAGCTGCGGCAACGATGTAGGCAGAGCCCTTGCTCACGGCAGTCACGACGCCGTTGGCATCCACCGTAGCAACGCTTTCGTTGCGGCTGGTCCAGGTCACATCCGTGATGCTTGCGTCCGCAGGGGTAATGGCTGCGGTCGCCTGGGTGGTTTCACCAACCCACAGGGTTTCTTCTGCCAGGGTAGGCTTCACAATCCGTGCAGGGGTCACCACCAGCACATGATAGGTAGCCTTTACTTCAGGATTCTGCTTGCTGCTTACAGTCAGTTCGCACTCGCCTGCCTTCACAGGGGTCAGGCTGTGTCCCTGTACCCGCAGCACGTTGGAATCGCTGCTTTCCAGCACAGCCGTGCGGTCATTGGCCGTGGTGGGTTCCACCAAGGTGGGTGCGGACAGAGACTGTCCCATGGGCACCAGCAGCACCCGGTTGGTGGTGGACTGGGTCAGCAGGGAAGCAATGGCTGCTTCCGTAGCATCGTGCAGGGTCACCTTGGTCTCGTCCAAAGAGACCTTTTCCACACGCTGCTTAATCGTCAGTGTAATGTTTGCCCGGAACGAGCGGCCATTGTTTTCCAGGGTTGCCGTAATGGTCGTCTGTCCCTTTTTCAGGCCGGTCACCGTACCGTTTTCGTCCACGGTGGCATTCTGCGTGGCAGAAGACTTAAAGGTTACCGTGCCTTCCGCCGCATTACCTGCCCGCTCCATCGTCAGCGTCAGCGTATCGCCGATAAAAAGCTCCGTAACGCTTCGGTCGAAGATGAACCGATCCCCTTCTGCCAGTGCAAAGCCGGCAAAAGATGTTACCATGATTGCCAGTACCATTAGGAAAGCCAGCATCTTTTTCATGGTCATAACCTCCAATTGGTTTTTCCAACTATATAACGTTTTCCCGATCGATTTTCTTCCGGCAAAATGAAAATAATCCTGCAAAGTTCACTTCATTTACTGCCAGGGGCAACGAGACCGATCCGCACCTTCCCGACCGGATACATATCGGGCATTGAACTCGGCATTGATCTGCCTCAGTTCCTTCTTTCCTTCGATATACTCCTGATACATTTCCGCAAGACCGGCACTGCATCCGTCGCAGGCCGCCTCTATAGCTCCCAGGGATTCCGCCACAATGATTTCCCGCTGCTCCCGTGTGGTGTCCTGAATGAGATAGCTTTCCGGCTTTTCCATGTCTTTCACTTCCTTTGCACGGTGGTATTCGACAGAGATTTTCCTTTTCCCTGCCATTGCTTTTCTCCATCATGTCGTTTATACTGGGGTATATCCCATTACGCATAAAGGAGCTGACCCATATGGATCTTCAAAAGGTCATCAAGCAGGTACTGGATGCACTGAGCAACAATGACACTCTGGTCAAAGAATTTCTTGCCGACCCTGCCAAGGTGCTGGAAAGCAAGCTGGGCATTGACCTGCCCAACGAGCAGATCAACGCCGTGGTGGAAGGCGTAAAGGCAAAGCTGAACCTTGACAACGCTGCCAGCGTGCTGAATGCAGTGCAGGGACTGTTCGGCAAGAAATAAATTCGTCCTCGGTGCAAAAAAGCAGGGATGCAAACCTGCTTTTTTATTTACCCCCAAGCAGGTTGCCGATCAATTCCGACACTACGCTGCCACCCAAGGAGGACAGCACATCCCCATCGTCACCGGTCAGCAGCTTCATAGCCTGCTGCTTCCGCTCCGTGCTTGCCTTCCGATAAGCTTCGATCAGCTTCTTCTCCGTGGCGGTTAGCTTCAGTGTAGTGGATGCGGTGCTCTTCTTTCCTGCGGTCGTTGTCTTTTTGGTAGAAGTCTTGGATGTTCCAAGCAGGGATGCTTGGGTCACGCCGGTGATCTTGGCAATCTTCTTGATGTCTGCGGTTGAGAGTTCTCCTTCTCCTCTCTCCGCCTTGCTGATATCCCCGGCGGTTACGGAGCCGCCCATCTTCTGTGCCAGCTTTTCCTGGGTCAGTCCGGCATCCAGCCGAGCTTGCTTGATCAATGCTCCTGTTTTCTTGCCCATTGCTATCTCCCCCTTTGTGTCTATTGTAGCGCATTTGCGGCAAAAGCGAAAGAAGAATTCGGTCTGTTTTGCGTTTTCTTCTTGCTCTTCCTCCGTGGCTGCTGGTATAATAAGGCCATCGAGAAACGTGTAATGGAGCATAAGGAGGCATGCCCTGTGAATACGCCTGTTGAACGGTTGCAGCAGCTGATTGATGAGAGTCACCGTATGGTCTTCTTCGGCGGTGCCGGCGTCAGCACGGAAAGCGGCATCCCCGACTTCCGCAGCGTAGACGGACTTTACCATCAGCACTTTGCTTATCCGCCGGAGGAGATTCTCAGCCGCACTTTCTTTCAGGAACATCCTGAGGAGTTTTATCGCTTTTACCGTGCAAAGATGCTGCCTCTTGACTGCAAGCCCAACGCCGCGCACATAAAGCTTGCGGAATTGGAGCAAGCTGGCCGCTTACAGACCGTGATCACCCAGAACATTGACGGTCTGCATCAGAAGGCAGGCAGCAAATGCGTGTTGGAATTGCACGGCAGTATCTGGCGGAATCACTGCATGGCCTGCGGTAAAAGCTTCACGCCGGAGCAGATTCGTGACGATCCCCGTCCCGTGCCCCTTTGCACCTGCGGCGGCATCATCAAGCCGGATGTGGTGCTTTATGAAGAATCCCTGGATGGCGACACCCTGTCCGCAGCCATCCACGTGCTGCGTAAAGCCGACCTGCTCATCGTTGCCGGCACCAGCCTCACCGTATACCCAGCCGCCGGACTGCTGCGTTACTTCCGTGGGCGGCACCTCGTGCTGATCAATCGGGATGCTACGCCCATGGACTCCGCTGCCGAATTGGTGATGCATGAGCGTGTAGGTCAGGTGCTGGGTCAGCTTACCGTTACGCCTTTGGAGGATGCGCCATGAACACGTTGGAGACGTTATTTTCACCCTCTCGGCGCAGGGTGTTGGCAGAAGCCATTCCTGCCCGCTATTCCTGCCGAAGCTTTGGGGATCCCTTCAGCATTGCGGACTGGGCAAGCATCAGCTATGTTGCCGGTCGCTACACCTTGCCTGGTGCACGGCTTGCGCTGCTGCATGTAGCAGAGGATCTGTTCACCGGCACGCTGCTGAACATGGGACGGGTCATTGGCTGCACCACAGTGGCAGCGGTCATTGCGGATACGGCTGTGCCGAACGCCGTCATCCATGCCGGTATTCTTGGGGAAGCTTTGTGCCTGGAGGCTACTGCTGCCGGGTTTGGCAGCTGCTGGATTGCATCCACCTATAAGAAGAAGCAGTTGAACGTCCCCCTCCGAGCCGGTGAACAGGTGCAGGCAATCATCGCTTTAGGGCATCCGGCAGACCGGAAGCCTCCCCAGCGGAAGAGGAAGAACGTGGAGCGTTTCTGCAAAGGTGATCCCACACTGTGGCCGGAAGAGCTTCGCCGTGTGGCGGAGGCCGTGCGCCTTGCCCCTTCCGAGCAAAACAGTCAGCCGGTCACCATGCACATGGGCAACTATCGCTTTTCCTTTGATGCACCAGTTCAATCCATGCTGGATCTGGGCATTGCCCTGTGCCATGCCGAATTGGCGTTGACATCGCCCCACTGCTGGCGAGGTCGGCAAAGCGTCCATGATCCCATCATTTGGATGGAGCTGCGAAAATAGCCATTAAAAAACAGGCTGTGAAAAATCCAGCCTGTTTTTTGATTGCTCATCAATACTCGTAAACGATAATCACGCCGCCCATGTTATCCAGGGATACCGTGTAGTCCGATGCACGGCTCATAGTAGGCACCGTGAAGCTTTCTGCATCGTCCCCCACGTACTGGCGGTAGATTTCGTACCGGAGAGTACCATCCTCAAACACGGCAATGTGGGGATGCTCCTGCAGGTACTCGATGTATTCTTCCATGCAGTAGTCCAGCACATGCATCACCGCCGCATTGCCCTTGCCCACATAGCGGTACAGGTTCAGCTGTGCGGTAATGCCCGTCTTGTAGCTCTTATCTGCCGTTCCCTTCAGCGGGAAATCAGACAGGGGGAAGCGGAACACCAGACCGTACTTCCAGCAGTTTTCATTCATCCACTGACCGGCTTCCGTGGTGGAATAGGCCGGCTTGCCAATGGAAGCGTCCGTCCGGCTGTACAGCCGCAGGGTAAAGGCAAGGCCGCTGTTGAACTCACTGGTGCCTGGGTAGTTAACATCCTTCTTGGCACGCTCAATCAGTGCATCGCCGGAATAATTGTTCTTCAGCCGATCCAGTGCCTTCTGGAACAGGGTGTTCTGGTCGTCCCAGCTGCGGTAGCCTTCCGACACCATGTAGTGGGAATAACCGGCTTCATTCGCAGCACTCACCGCATCCTGCAGGGCAGAAATCGCCACAGGGAACAGCTTGATGTTGTAATTGGCCACGCCAATTTTGCCGCCGGTATAGCTGCCCACGCTGGTCACACCGGAGTCGTCAAAGTCATCCGGCCGGGAATGCCACTGATTCACCAGCAGCATGCCGCTGTACATGGTATCCTGACGAGTCATGGTGATGGAGCCCGGATTTTCCAAGGGATAGTTGGTCAAGTCAATGATATCCCATCCCTCTGTTTTCTGGGCAGGCCAAGCCAGATTGGCACCGCTGGCAGAAGCACGCTCGAACTCCGCCAAATCCACCGCATACTGACGATCCCGTTCTTCGTTAATCTCCTGCGCCTCGTTCTGCTTGGTCGCCAGCAGATTCTTCCGGTACGCCGTAATGCCGGAGCCCACCAGGGATGCCGCCACTGCCACCACAATCAGGATGACCGTCCACCGAACAACAACCTTCATGGGGTCACGTTTCTGTTTCCGCATGAAATACACACCTGCCTTTTGCAAGGTAATCGTCAACAGATAAAATGATCTTCCTCCTCGGCTGCACATGCGCGCAAAGGAACAAAATCAACCGTCTTCTATTGTATTTGATTCGCCATGAAATTGCAAGTTCCTTCTTTGGGTTTATGCCAAATGTTGCAGAAATGTTGCAAATGATTGCAAAAATAAAAATCGGAGCTCCGTCAAAGAAGCTCCGATTTGTTCGCAATGGATGTTATCTACTGCCTTTATCGTAGGGAATACCTTCAGCCTTCGGTGCATGCACCCGCTTGCTGGTCAGTGCCAGCACAACCAGGGAGATGATGTAGGGCAGCATGTTGTACACCGTGCCCGGCAGGTTCAGCTGCTGCAGCAGGTCAAAGCCCATGTACACGTTGCTTAGGCTGCGGAACAGGCCGAAGAGCAGTGCCGCCAGTGCAATGCGCAAAGGCTTCCACTGGCCGAAGATCATCACAGCCAAAGCCAGGAAGCCAAAGCCGGCCACACCGTTTTCGAATTTCCACTCGCTGACGCCTGCCGTGATGTACACCAGGCCGCCGATACCGCCCAGCACGCCGGAAATCAGCACGCCGGCATAGCGCATCTTGTACACGTTAATGCCCACGGAGTCAGCCGCCTGGGGATGCTCGCCGCATGCCTGCAGGCGAAGGCCGAACCGGGTCTTGTACAGCAGCACGTAGGAGATCAGCAGCAGCGCGAAAGCCAGTGCCATGAACCAGTTGAATTCAAATTCGCCGATGTTCACCAGGAAGGCTTTCTTGGCCTGCACATACTGAATGGTTGCGGACACATTGTCCGGATTTTCAGCGGTGTTGATGGCCTTCACAATCACGGTGGCCGCAGCCGTGCCCAGCAGGTTCATGGCCGTGCCGACCAGCGTCTGATCCGCCTTGAAGTTAATGGCCGCCACACCCAGCAGCAGGGAGAACAGCATGCCGAAAGCAACCGCCGCCAGCACAGACAAGAGAATCACCCACACCGCGGCCGTTCCATCCGGCAGATACCGCATGACCAGTGCGCCGCCCAGTGCGCCAAACACCATGATGCCTTCCAAGCCGATGTTAATCACGCCGGAATGCTCGGAGAAGCAGCCGCCCAGTGCCACCAGAAGGAGCACGGACGCGAAAATCAACATGTACTGAATCAGCAGGATCATGCGGCTTCGCCTCCCTTCGTCAGCTGAAGGCTTCTTTCAATGCGGCGATTGCGAATGCGCTGCGCATTCTGCTTAATGAAGAGCACAAAGCCGCAGCTGTAAATGATCACAGCAGAGATAAAGTCGGAAATCTGGGAGCAATACATGGTCTTATCCACGTAAGCGCCGCCGCTGGTAATATGCTGAATGAAGAATGCAGAGAAAATGGAACCAATGGGATGCAATCCGCCAAGGAAGGCTGCCGCAATGCCATTAAAGCCCATAGCAGGCACAGATGCCTGGGTGCAGCTCCACTCCTCATAGCCCGTCAGGTACAGCATGCCTGCGCCAATGCCTGCCAAGGCACCGGCAATGGCCATGGTCAGGATGATGTTCCGCTTTTCCCGCATACCGCAGTACTTAGCAGCATTCTTATTGAGACCCGTAGCCTTCAGTTCATAACCGAACTTGGTCTTGCTCAGCAGCACCCATACCAGCACAGCAAAGAGGATGGCCAGCGGAATGGCAAGGGTTACGTACTTGTTGCCGGGGAACAGCTTGGTCAGACCAAGGCTGGGCAGCACGGAAGATGCGGCGTTCTCCTTAATCTTCAGGGTGTAGGGGCTCGCAGGATCCTTTACCGAAGCCAGCAGGCTGTTCACCGCATACAAGCCGATCCAGTTCAGCATGATGCAGGAGATGACCTCATTTACATGTCGATAAGCCTTCAGCACACCGGAGATAGCGCCCCAGACAGCACCTGCCACGGCTGCGGCCAGCAGGCACACATACCAAGGCAGTTGAAGCCCCAGTGCCAGATACAAGCTTGCGCCTGCACCCACCACGTACTGGCCGGCAGCACCAATGTTAAACAGACCAACCTTGTAAGCAAAGAGCACGGACAGGCTGCACATGAGCAGGGGTGCCGTCTTCACCAAGGTGTTGCCGAAGTTTTTCACCCGGCTGGCATGGTTGTTGAACTTGAAGAAATTCTTGATGATAGCCATAATGGCTTCCCATGCGTAAAGATTGCCTGTTTCCGGGTTGGTGCCCGGCTGAATAATCAGCAGCACAATGAACCCCAGCACCAAACCGAACAGCACGCAAAAGAGCGAAGCCATCAGCGTCTGCACAGCAGGCTGTGCAAAAAACGGCGTGCGGTTTTTCTTTTTCGTTGCGTCCATAACCATCAATGCTCCTTCCTGCTGTCTCTCTTGGCGCCTGCCATGTACAGGCCAAGCTCCTCGGCCGTGGTCTTCTTCGGATCCAGCTCGCCGACGATTTCGCCCTCATACATGACCAGAATACGGTCGGATACGTCCAGCACCTCATCCATTTCCAGAGACACCAGCAGCACGGCCTTGCCAGCGTTCCGCTGCGCCACAATCTGCTTATGGATGTATTCGATAGCACCTACGTCCAAGCCGCGGGTAGGCTGAACGGCAATCAGCAGTTTCGGCTCCTTATCAATTTCCCGGGCGACAATGGCCTTCTGCTGGTTGCCGCCAGACATGCTCCGGGTGTTGGTCAAAGGACCTTGACTGGAGCGGATGTCGTACTGATCAATCAACCGCTCCGCATAGCTGCGGATGTTCTTGCGGCGCAGGAATCCGGAATGGGTGAACTCCGGCTCCCAATACCGCTGAAGCACAATATTATCTTCCAGTGTATAATCCAGCACAAGACCGTGCTTGTGACGGTCTTCCGGAATGTGACTCATGCCCATAGCATTCCTTGCACGAATGGGCATGCGGGTAACGTCCTTGCCGTCAAAGGTGATTTTGCCAGAAACCAAGGGTTCCAGTCCTGTCAGGCCATAGACAAACTCTGTCTGTCCGTTGCCGTCAATACCGGCGATGCAGACGATTTCGCCGCCACGCACTTTAAGGGATACATCCCGTACGGCATTGTTCTTGTGCACCTTGGAGGCTACCGTCATGTGCTCAATGTCCAGAATCACATCCCCAACGGGGCAATCTTCCTTGTGCACATGGAATTCCACGTTACGTCCCACCATCATGGCGGAAAGCTCCGCTTCCGTGGTATCCTTGGTCTCTACCGTGCCAATGCACTTGCCCTTGCGGAGCACCGTGCAGCGGTCACTGACGGCCATGATCTCCTTCAACTTGTGGGAAATGAACAGAATGGACTTGCCCTCTGCCGCCAGATTGCGCATGATCTGCATCAGGTCGTCAATCTCCTGAGGGGTCAGCACAGCGGTAGGCTCATCGAAAATCAGAATCTCATTGTCCCGGTAGAGCATTTTGAGGATTTCCGTCCGCTGCTGCATGCCCACGGTGATGTCCTCAACAATAGCATCCGGATCCACCTGCAGGCCGTAACGTTCAGACAGCTGAAGCACCTTTTCCCGTGCTTCCTTCTTCTTCAGGAAGCCCAGCTTACTGGTCGGCTCCACGCCCATGATAATGTTATCCAGCACGGAGAAGCATTCCACCAGTTTGAAGTGCTGATGCACCATGCCGATGCCGAGTGCGTTGGCATCGTTGGGATCCTTAATGGATACCTCTTTTCCATCCTTCTTGATCACGCCTTCTTCAGGCTGGTACAGGCCGAAAAGCACGCTCATCAGCGTGGACTTGCCTGCGCCGTTTTCACCAAGCAAAGCATGGATTTCGCCCTTGCGCAGCTGCAAGGTAATGTTGTCGTTGGCCACAATGCCCGGGAATCTCTTGGTGATGTTGAGCATTTCAATGGCGTACTGGTTTTCCAAGAAGCATACCTCCCAACTGGTGATCCGCTGCAGCGGTGTTTGGGCTGTCCCCTGCCTGTGCGAGAGTTCAACCCCCAATGGAGCCGGAATCATTTTTCTGACAAGAGCCCCCGCTTCCGTAGGGGAAACAGGGGCTCTTGTCAAAAGCCCCGAGAGGAAGGCGAACCTTCCCCCCGGAGAATTCATGGTTTACTTGATGTTGCCCAGGTCATTCACGGTGACAGCAGACACAGCAGGCATAGCGGTGGTGTCGTTGGACACGGTCACAGTGCCGTTGAACATGTCAGCAACCAGCTTGTTGTAGTCTTCCTGGGTGAAGGTATCGCACCATGCGGTGGTCTCAGGCAGGCCAACGTAGTTCAGGCTTGCATCGTCAGCGGAAACCAGACCCAGGGTCTCAACCTTGCCGCCGTAGTTAGCGAAGTTGCCAGCCAGGGTTTCAGCCAGCAGCTTGTTCACGGTTGCGCCCAAGCCCTTCATAGCGCTGGTCACGGTCATGCCTGCGCCATAGGTGCCGTCGATCTGAGCGGACTGGTCAACGTCAACGCCGATGACCTTTGCGCCTTCTACCTTAGCAGCAGCTTCAGCAGCAGAGGTGTAGATGCCGCCGCCGCAGGCGAACACAACATCCACGCCCAGGGTCTGATACCAGGTATCCATCACAGCGGTCACGTCAGCATCGCCATAGAACTGGTTGCCGTAGCCGTATTCAACAACCACGTCGGTCAGACCCAGTTCAGCAGCAGCAGCGTCAACGCCCTGCACGAAGCCGTAGCCGTAACGGATCACAGCGGGAACAGCCATGCCGCCCAGGAAGCCGGGATGACGATAGCCCATCTTCACAGCAGCGTAGCCGGCCATGTAGCCGCACAGTTCTTCCTGATACACAGCGCAGTACACGTTGCTGTTCAGGGTAACGCCGTCACCCAGGTCGCCCTCGCTCACGTCCAGAGCGATGAAGCTTACCTCAGGATACATATCCTGCACTTCAGCGATGGTGCCGCCGAAAGCATAGCCGGGCATTACGATGACGTTGTAGCCATCTTCCACAGCGGTTTCCACCATGGCAACACGCTCAGCAGTGGAGTCGCCATTGGGCTTGTAATACTTGAAGTCAACGCCGTTGGCCTCAGCGAAAGCCTTGCAGGCTTCATAGGTGGTCTGGTTGAAGGACTGGTCGGTAATGTCGCCGTAGTCGGTGATCATTGCGACACGGTAGGTGGTCTCATCGGCAGCAGCAAAAGAAATTGCGCACAGTGCCATAGAGACAACAAGCAGCAACGAGATGAGCTTCTTCATATTCTGGTCTCCTCTCTATTATGAGCATTCCATGCTCTTGTCTTATTATATCAACCTTTTCCGTATTTGAAAAGGGTTTTACGCAAAAAATATTCGTTTTTTGAAACATTTTTTGCAAAAAGACGAACGTTTGCCTTATTATGACTGGTTCTTTTCGTGTTTCTTCTTTTCTTTTACCGTTTATAAATATGAATGTTCGGAAATTTTATTCCTCCGCAGACAGTTTGGAAAAGCCTTCCCCCAACGCCTCATGGGCTTCGGTAATGAACATGAAAGCGTTTTCGTCCTCCGCATGGACGATCTCTTTCAGCCGGGGAATTTCCTGCCTAGACAGTACGCAGAGCACCACAGGACGTTCCTGCTTGGAATAGCCGCCCCGAGCTCGCAGCTGGGTCACGCCCCGATCCATATCCTTGATAATGCTCTCCGACACTTTTTCCCATGCTTCCGTCATGATGAAGCACGCCTTGTTGGACGTAAGACCTGCCAGCACCACGTCAATCACCTTGCCGGAGACGTAAATGCAGATAAGCGCATACAGACCTTCCCCGGAACCAATGATGAAGAAAGCAGCAATGACCACGCAGAAGTCCAGCATGAACAGAAACATGCCTACGCTGAGAAAAGGCATCTTCCGGTGCACAATCTTTGCCAGCATGTCCGTGCCGCCGGTGGTAGCACCGCCACGCATAATCAAGCCAAGGCCAATACCCATCATCACGCCGCCGAAAAGGGTTCCCAGCAGCGGATCTGTGGTCAGGGGCTGAAATTGCAATAGGTCAATGGACAGGGAAAACAAAACCGTTGCCCCCAACGACCGCAGGAAAAATACACGCCCCATGGTCTTGAACCCCAGCAGAAACAGGGGCACATTCATGATCAGGCTGACCAAGCCAACCGGCCATCCTGCCAGGAAATTCAGGATGGTAGCAATACCGGTGAGTCCACCGGGAGCAATGTTGTTGGGCACCAGGAACAAGGAATAGGACGCGCCGCCGATCAGGCATCCCAAAAGAATCTGCCCATAGGAAAGGATCATTTCACCCGTACGGTTCTTCAGCTTCTGCTTCAAATCCATGCAATGCGCCTCCACAGCCAAATTATCCCCTTCATTCAAGAAGGCCGCTGCTTCTATCTTGTCACAGCCGCCGAAAACTGTCAACCCCTTGTCAAAAAGAAAAAGCGACTCCGACGCTTGTACGCCGGAGTCGCATCAGAATTACGATTTAGTCCAGGAACTCTTCCTTGATCTTTACGCCGAAATCATGAGCAATGGCACGGAGTCCGTCATCCGTGATGGTTTGACGAATGCCCTGTCCGCAGCTCATGGCCAGCACGTAAATCTGCGCTGCCTTCTCAATGGTGTGCATCAGACCAAAGGTGGTGTCGAAGTCAGGACCGGAAACAAACAGGCCGTGGTGTGCCCATACAGCGGCATCGTATTCCTTCATCTTCTCACAGGTGGCCATAGCGATTTCCGCACCGCCGGGAACCATCCACGGCACCACGCCAACGCCGCCGGGGAACACCACCGGGCACTCCGTTGCGCTCTGCCACAGCACACGGCTGAAATCCCGATCCGTCAGGGGAAGCACATAGGTGAGAGCAATCAGGTTGGGGGTATGGGCATGGTAAATCACCCGGCATGCACCGTTGGTGGCGGCGCAGCGAACAGAGTGATTCATGAAGTGAGTGGGGAATTCGCTGGTGGGACGTCCACCGTTTACCAGACCCCACACGATCCGCCAGCTGTCGCCCTTGTCGTTGATTTCCACCACGCACAGGCTGTCTTCCGGGTCAATATCCACATTGCGGAAGAACTTGCCGCTGCCGGTGGCAATGAAGTACTCCCCTGCCAGGTTGGCACCGGTCACGCCCATGTTCACCCACTCGCCAGGCTTATCATTGAAGAAGGTGCGCATGGAATCTACTTCTGCCTTGGTCAGGCGGTAGGTCAGGTTGCCGCCGTTCCGCTCATGCCAGCCCTGATCCCAGCCGTCACGGCAGGTGCGGATGTAGCGCTTCATAATGGGCAAATCAGTCATAGCCATAATGTTTCCTCCTCAAATTCGTGCGCTGTGCTTAGCAGGTTACACCCGCTTCAGCTGCACGTCCTTCTCATACTCAGTGACCTTGTCGAACCATGCGCCGTCTTCCGGCACGTTGCAACGGCGGCAGTATTCATTCCACACTTCGCCGAAAGGCATGGTCTTCAAGTCCTCCTGCCGCACCATCAGCTCGGTAAAGCGGCCGGTGTCCTGCAGATCCTTCATGGCATCCATGGGTGTCAGCAGTGCCATCAGCAGTGCCTTCTGCACATTGCGGAAGCCTGTGACCCAGGCGCTGACACGGTTGATGGAGGCATCAAAGAAGTCCAGTGCCATGTGCACCCGGCCATCCAGTCCACCGCAGCGCACGATTTCCTTGGCGATTTCCTTGGTTTCGTCATCCAGCAGCACCACATGGTCGCTGTCCCAGCGGACAGGACGGGTGATGTGCAGTGCCAGCTCCGGGAAGAAGGTCAGCAGGGAAGGAATCTTGTCGCTGACCATTTCGGTCGGATGATAATGACCGTTATCCATCAGCGGAATGCACTTGCCGGGATTGGCAGCTGCATAGCTCAGGGCGTACTCTGCGCTGCCCACGGTATAGGCTTCCACGCCGATGCCGAACACCTTGGATTCCACGCAAGGCTTTACCTTGTTAAAGTCAAAGGGCTCGGACAGGATTTCGTCCATGCTCTCCTTATAGCGCATGCGGGGGCCCATCCGATCGGCAGGAATATCCTTGAAGCCGTCTCCTGTCCAGATGTTCATGATGCAGGGCTGCCCTAGCTCCTCTGCCAGGTAGCTGCTGATGCGGATGCTGGCCTTGCCATGCTCAATCCAGAAGCGGCGAGTCTTCTCATTGGGAGAAGCCAGGGTCAGCGGATCGCACATAGGATGGGAGAAGAAGGTGGGGTTGAAGTCGCAGCCCAAGCCACGCTCCTTGCAATAGTCCACCCACTTCTTGAAGTGCTTAGGTTCCAGCTTATCCCGATCCACCCAGCCGCCATTTTCTTCATCGAAAATGGCGTAGGAAGCATGGAGGTTCATCTTCTTGGTGCCCGGGGTCAGAGACAGCACCATATCAATATCCGCCATCAGCTCTTCCGGCGTGCGGGCACGGCCGGGATAGTTGCCGGTGGTCTGGATGCCGCCGGTCAGAGGCTTCTCCGGGTCGGTGTCAAAGCCGCGGACGTCATCTCCCTGCCAGCAATGCAGGCTGACAGGTGCGTGGCGCAGCTTCTCCATGGCTGCTTCCACATCCACGCCAATGGCGGCATAACGTTCCTTTGCATAATCAAATTGGCTCATTGGTTTCATCCTTTCCGTTGATCATTTATTTGGATGGATTGGGTTCATAAACCTGAATGGGGAACGAATCCGGCAGCAGCTTACGGAAGGCTTCCAAGGAAGGCAGCTCTCCGGCAGCAATCATCTGTGCGGCCAGATTGCCCAGTGCGGTTCCCTCCGTAGGACCTGCCAACACAGGCAGACCGGTCAGCTGCGCCGTCAGTTTGTTCAATGTAACATTCTGACTGCCGCCGCCTACGATGTTGACTGCCGTAAAGTCGTGCCCGATCAGCTTCGCCATTTCCGCAATGCTGTCCCGATAGCAGGCAGCCAAGCCCAGGGTCACTGCCCGGTAAAGATCCCCCAAGGTTTCCGGCTTAGGTGCGCCCTGTTCCTCAAGGGCAGCAAGCACTTCCTGCTTCATGCTGTCGGGAGCGAGGAAGCGGTTATCCGCCGCATCCACGTAAGCCTCGTAAGTACTTTCCGCCGCCATGGTTGCCATTTCCGCATAAGAATAGCGATCTTTTTCTTCGTGACGTAGGCACTGGAGCATCCACATGCCCATAATGTTCTTCAGGTACCGGGTGGTATATGCCCAGCCGCCCTCGTTGGTAAACCCGGCAAGACGGCTTGCATCGGATGTGCAGGGCGTGGTCAGCTCCGTGCCCAGCAGGCTCCATGTACCGCTGGATAGGAAGGCAGAATGATCATCCTTCGCCGGTACGGACATATAGGCACTGCCGGTATCATGGGTGGCAGGCAGCACCACCGTCACATCAAAGCCTACCTGCTCCCGCACCTCCGGCAACAGGCTTCCCAGCAATGTGCCGGGCAAGGCGATCGGCGTGCGGAAGATCTGCTCCGGCAACTCCGCCGCTTTCAGCACCTCCGGCGACCACGTATGGGTTGCCGCATCCGCCAGCGCCGTGGTGGATACGTTAGTCCACTCGTGGAGCTTCTTCCCGGTCAGGAGATAATTCAAGTATTCCGGCACAAGCAGGAAATCCTGTGCCTGTTCCTTATACTCCGGATGTTCCCGGAACACCGCCATCAGCTGATAAACCGTATTAAAGGGCTGCTTGGCAATGCCCGTCAAGCCATAATGCCGGCCGAAGGGCAGGCGCTGCTCCAATAGGGCATCCATACCGTTTGTCCGCTCATCCCGGTAGGCGACCACATCCCCCAGGCGATGATCGTCCTTGTCCAGCAGGGCAAAGTCCACCGCCCAGGTATCAATGCCCACCGTTTCCGGCAGGCAGCCGTCTTTCCGGCAAGCCTTCAGTCCTTCCACCACATGGTGAAACAGACCGTCAATATCCCAGCATAGGTGACCATCCTTCATGCTGGCGCCGTTTTCAAAGCGGTACACCTCTCGGGTGCGGATGCAGCCATCCTCCAGCCAACCGAGGATGTGCCTTCCTCCGGATGCACCGATGTCAATCGCAAGGTGATAGTGCATGGCATCACGACCTTCTTTTTATCCTTAATGGACATTCTCTTACCATTATAGCATGGATCGCACCCTGAGGAAAGGTTGTTTCGTCATGAAATTTTCCTTGTGTTTTTGTAACCAATCACGATTTCCGTTCATATTTCCTGAATTTGGTTGATTCATCTTGATTTTTTTCCCGTCATGGATGATAATAGGAATCAATCGAACTCCTAAAAAGAAAGGATGACATTGATGCGGATTGCACTGATTAACGAGAACAGCCAAGCAAGCAAGAATCCCCTGATTGAGACCACCCTGCGCAAGGTGGTAGAGCCCATGGGGCACACGGTAGACAACTACGGCATGTACACCGCCGATGACGCCTGCCAGATCACCTACGTGAAGGCCGGTCTGCTGGCCGGTATCCTGCTCAACAGCGGTGCTGCGGACTATGTGGTTACCGGCTGCGGCACCGGCGAAGGCGCCATGCTGGCCTGCAACAGCTTCCCCGGCGTGCTGTGCGGCCATCTGGTAGATCCTTCCGATGGCTTCATGTTTGCCCAGATCAACGACGGCAACTGCGTTGCTCTCCCCTTCGCCAAGGATTTCGGCTGGGGTGCAGAGCTGAAGCTGGAGTTGATTTTCCGTCAGCTGTTCGGCTTTGGTCACGGCAACGGGTATCCGCCGGAGCGTGTTGTGCCCGAGCAGCGGAACAAGAAGATTCTGGATCAGGTCAAGGCCATTACCCATCGCCCCATGATCGACATTCTGCACGACATTGACCAGACCTTCCTGAAGGAAACCATCAGCGGCGAACATTTTGCGGAGCTGTTCTATCCTTCCTGCAAGGATGAAGCCATTGGTGCTTACCTGAAGGCTCTCTGATCAACTAAAACGAATTGAAAAAACGGACGGAAGCGTTGCGAAACTGGCTTCCGTCCGTTTTCTTTATTTAGCTTCCGCCCAGTTCTTCCCCTCATGCACTTCCGCTTCAAGAGGAACCGTCAGGGTCATGACCTGCTCCATGGCATTCTTCAGCAGCACTGCCGCATGCTCTGCCTCCTCCGGCGGGCACTCCAGCAGCAATTCGTCATGCACCTGCAGGATCAGCCTGCTGCGCATGTTTTCCCGACGCAGCGCTTCATCCACATGCACCATGGCCAGCTTGATAATATCCGCTGCCGTGCCCTGTACCGGCGTATTCATGGCAGCCCGCTTGCCAAACTCCCGGATCATCTGCTTGGGAGATTGCAGCTCCGGCAGATACCGTCTGCGTCCCATCAAGGTTTCCGCATAGCCCTGCTCCTTGCCCTTTTCCACAGCCTGCTCCATAAACGCCTTGACCCCCGGATACTTGGCAAAATACCGGCGGATAAACTCCTGCGCTTCTTTGGTGGAAACGCCTGTATTCTTGGCTAGGCCAAAACCGCTGATGCCGTAAATCAGACCGAAGTTCACTGCCTTGGCGCGGGAACGCAGCTGAGGCGTTACTTCGTTCAAGGGCACTTCAAAGATTTCACTGGCGGTACGAGCGTGCACGTCCTGCCCTGTGCGGAAGGCTTCCAGCATGGCAGCATCCCCGGAGAAGTGTGCCATCAGCCGAAGCTCAATCTGGCTATAGTCCGCATCCAGCAGCACCCAGCCTTCCTGAGGTAGGAACGCCTGCCGGATTTCCTTGCCTTCTTCCGTGCGCACAGGAATATTTTGCAAGTTCGGCTCTGAGGAGCTGATGCGCCCGGTGGCCGTTGCCACCTGATCAAAATAGCTGTGCACCCGTCCGTTGCTGTCCACCAGCCGAAGCAGGCCTTCAATGTAGGTACCGTTCAGCTTCACCAACTGCCGATACCGAAGCAGGGGATCGATAATTTCCGGTGCAATGTCCCGCAGCCCTTCCAGCACCTCGGCAGAGGTGGAGTAGCCTCGGGTCGTCTTCTTCCCGTGGGGAAGTTGGAGCTTGTCAAACAACACTTCCCCCAACTGCTGGGTGCTGTTCAGGTTAAAGCTTCCCGTGCCGCAGGCATTGAACACCTGCTGCTTTGCCTCTTCAATGGCCTGGGTGTACTTATGCCCAAGGCCACGGAGGAAGTCCGTATCCACGGCAAAGCCTGCCGTCTCCATGCGGAAAAGCACATGGCTCAGGGGCATTTCCACCTGCCGCATGAGAGGCGTCATGTGCTCAAGCTCGATTTCCTGCTCCTGCTTGACAGCCAGCTGCGCAATGCCCCGGGCATCTGCCGTCAGGCCTTCCGTCACGGCCGCCAAACCGTAACCCTTCATTTGAGGATCCAGCAAGTACGCCCCAAGCATGGTATCCCATGCGAATTGCTCCGGCAAAGGCAACCCATACTGGTGCAGCAAATGAAGCAGATGCTTGCCGTCATGCACCACGGAAGGATGGGCGCACAGGAAAGGTGCCAGCACCTGCAGAGCCTCCACCGGGTCAATGCCGGGTGAAAGCAGATCGCCGCCCAGAGAAAGAAGCGCATTCTGTCCGTCTCTGGCCGCTAGTGTGATTTCCCGGTCATCCACATGGAGGGCAACCGGCAATGCTGCTTCCGACAAGCTATCCAGCCAATGCTGAAGTGCTGCCGGCTCAGCCAGTGCCATAGTCTTTTCAAAGGAAATGTTCTTCGTCTGGGCTTCCTGTCGCTTCGGGATAGGTGCAGCTTCTGAGGCCGGTGCTGCCTTGCTTGCGGTTTCGCCGGTGATTCGCTTCACCAGACTGTTCAGCCCCAGTGCCTGCAGGGCAGGAACCGCAGCCTGCCAATCCGGCAGGGCGCATTCCTTCAGCGTCCAATCCACAGGAGCATCCCGGCGAATGGTAGCGAGCTCTTTGCACTTTCGTGCCTGATCGGCATAGGTGACAAGCTTCTCGCCCAATTTGCCCTTGACTTCTCCTGCATGGGCGAGAATGTTCTCCAGCGAACCGTACTGCTGCAGCAGCTTTACCGCCGTCTTATCCCCCACGCCGGGAATGCCGGGAATGTTGTCGCTGGAATCTCCTGCCATGCCCTTCCAGTCCGTTACCTGCTCCGGGGTAAAGCCGTATTCCTCATACAAGGTAGCCGGTGTGAAGCGGATGGTTTCGGTAATGCCTTTCCTTGTAAACATCAGCTCCGTTTTGCCGTCCACCAGCTGCAGGGCATCCCGATCGCCTGTCAGCAAAAGGGGCTGCACATCCGCCTTTTCCCCCATGAGAGAAAGAGTGCCCAGCAGATCATCCGCTTCCCAGCCCGCAAGGGCATACCACTTGATGCCCATGTCGGTCAACAGCTTGCGGATGGTGCCCAGCTGCTGAATCATTTCCGGGGGTGTGGGGGCACGACCCGCCTTATAGTCCGCATAGGCTACATGACGGAACGTGGGAGCGTGCTCATCAAAGCAGACTGCCAGATAGTGCACATCTTCCTCTTTGACAACCTTCAGCAGCATATTCAGGAAGCCGTAAATGGCATTGGTATAGGTGCCCTGATAATCCATAATAGGGAGGGCATGAAACGCTCGGAACATCAGACTGTTGCCGTCAACAATCAGGAATACATCTTTCACGGCAGGAATCCTCCTATGCTTCGGAATAAAGGAAAAGCCGGGGTATGCACGGCACATTCCGTGCGTCTCCCGGTTTGTTTCACCGCTTGAGAACATGCTTGATTTTGCCGAGCAATGTTTTACTCTTGCGCAGCGCCACCGCCGCATCCAGTGCACCCCGGCGGTACTCAATATTGTTAGGCTCCCGCTTCACTGCTTCCCGGAAGGACTCGTGGGCTGTTTCATACTGCCTGAGCAGCATCAACACATTCCCCTGCATATAGTACCATTCCCCGTCCCGGCTTTCGGCACGAAGGAGATACCGCAGGGCGCTTTCCGGATTTTGCTGCCCCAGCATTTTCTGTGCCAGGTGCTTGGCTTCTTCCTTCGGCAGGGACTTGGTGTACGTGACTGCCTTCCGAGGGATGGCCAGCTTGAGTGCCTCCTCGTAAGCCAGGTTCAGCCGGATCATCTTATCCTGTGCTGTCTTCTGCGCCTCCGGCTCCTGAAAACGATCCGGGTGGCATAGCTTCACCAAAGCATGATAAGCGGCACGGATTTCATCCACGGTTGCCGTCGGCTTCAGTCCCAAGGTCTGAAAGGGATCATTCACTACCGCTCACCTCCCACCGATGAGGAATGGATTATTCAATGGTCTCCCGGCGGATCTCCGCCCCCAGGGAGCGAAGCTTCTCTTCAATATGTTCATATCCCCGGTCGATATACTCCGGCTCATAAATTTCCGTAACACCCCGTGCCATCAGCCCGGCTACAATCAGTGCAGCACCGGCACGAAGATCCGTGGTGGTCACCGGTGCGCCGTAGAGCTGGGGCACGCCCTCGATCATGGCCACCCGATCCACCACACGGATTCTTGCCCCCATGCGGCGAATTTCGTCCAGGTGCTTGAACCGCTGCTCGAAGATCGTTTCCGTAATAACGCTTGTTCCCCGTGCCGTGGTCAGCAGAGCACTCATGGGCTGCTGCAGATCCGTAGGGAAGCCGGGATACACCTGAGTTTTGATATTCACGGCCCGGTGTGC
Source organism: Phocaeicola dorei (assembly GCA_963627465.1). GTDB lineage: Bacteria > Bacillota > Clostridia > Christensenellales > Aristaeellaceae > CAKUFA01. The sequence continues at coordinate 6,771 of CAVGBO010000004.1, read as the reverse complement.
ACCCAAGGTGCGGACACGAATGGCATCGTCGCTGTCGGATACCTTAATGCCCATTTCCAATAGTTTAGCCGTCAGTGCTTCCATATGGGTGGGAATACAGCCCCGAATGATCACATCGCCCCGGGTTGCGGCAGCGGCGATCATCAGGGTACCGGTTTCAATCTGATCAGGAATGACCGCATAGTTGGCACCGTGCAAGTACTGCTGACCACGAATGCGGATCACATCCGTACCTGCACCCTTAACTTTGGCACCCATGCTGTTCAGGAAATTGGCCAAGTCCACGATGTGAGGCTCTTTGGCGGCGTTGTAAATCACGGTAGTACCCTTGGCCTTCGCTGCCGCCAGCATCACATTGATGGTGCCGCCCACGGTCACCATGTCAAAGAACACGTCACTGCCCCGAAGCTCATCCGCCTCCACAATGATCATGCCGCCCCGTTCTTCCGCCTCGGCACCCAGTGCCTGAAATCCCTTCAGGTGCTGGTCAATGGGTCGGGAACCGATTTCGCAGCCGCCGGGAGCAGCCACCATGGCCCGTCCGCACCGTCCCAGCAATGCGCCCAGCAGGTAATAGCTGGCACGCAGCCGCCGAGCCTGTTGAAAGCCCACCTTATGGCTTTCGGCCGGGCGGGGATCAATGGTCATAAACTCATCGGGCACATAGGTTACCTTTGCGCCGAGGGAGCGGAGAATATCCACCAGCGCATGGACATCCTCGATATCCGGCAGGTTTTCAATGGTACAGGGTTCATCTGCCAGCAGAGCAGCCGGTATCACGGCCACTGCCGTATTCTTGCCGCCGCTGACCCGCACCTCGCCCTCCAGCGCATTGCCACCCGTGATCAGCATTCGTTCTTTCTTGGGCATAGGGGTCTTAACTCCTCTCGTGGATCACGGAAAACCGCAATCGCCGGGATCAATCGTTACGCTTTATCCTGCTTCCGCCACAGAGGCAGAATGGATACCACCATCAGCACGCCAGCCAAGGCAGTGATCAGGTAGCACACATCCATGGGCAGCCATTCCAGGAAGACAATCTTCTTTTCCACAGCAAACTCCATGGCAATCACCAACAGCATACCGCACAGGGTGCCGCACCAGGCCAAAATAATTTTCTTTGCGCTCCGCTGTTTTTTCGGCATACGAAGCCAGCACCACACAAGCACGCCAGCCACCACCAAGGCGCTTAGGATTTGGTTCACCCGCACAAAACCCCAGCGGAGTACCGCATCTTCCCGAAGGCCCTCGCACAGTGCCTGACTGGCGGCATACAGCAGCATCAGCAGTGCCGCCTTGCTGCCCCTCCGGCGATGGTTCGTCTTCAGCAGAGCAATCATAATAATCAGTGCGAAGAGTGCCTCCAGCACAAAGACTGCCCAACACCATTCTTCATACATGTCCTGCACAGCAAAGGGGAAGTGCTCCAAGAAGGAGGTATCCTCCAATGCAAACAGGCTCATGCCGGATTCGCCGTCAAACCAGTCCGCCAGATACCGACCGTATCCCTGCCCCACCAAACCTTCTGCCAGGCGGCACAGGGCAATGGTCAGGGCTGCCGGAGCCGCAGCCGCATCCAGCAAGCTGCCCAGATTCTCTTTGCAAAGCTTAGCGGTCAACAGTGCCGCCAAGAAGCATCCCAGCACCGTGCCGTAAAGCACGTAGCCGCCGTCCGTCAGGCGGAACATGTGCAGGAAGCCCTTCTCCATCAGCCAGTCAAAGCGAATCAAGGAATACAGAATGTGCGCAAAAACCGTTCCCAAGGGTACAGCCAGCACGGCAAACACGCTTACCGTGCCTTGCTTCAGTCCGGATTTTTTTCCGATGCAGTGCATCATCATCAGCCCCAGAGCTGCTGCCAGTGCCACTGCCAAGCCGTAGGGATAAAGAGTGAAAGTGCCTAATTGGATGGGCTCCATGTCAATCCTCCGAAGCGGCAGATGCAAAGTACAGGATATCGCTGATGTTGCGGGCATCCGTGTTCTTATGAATGCGCACGTTGTTCACAATCACGTTGGTGGATCCGCCGCCGTCCAGATTGTAAGCCAGGATGCAATCCGGGAACAAGCTCTGCACATACTCGGCAAAGTTGGCCATGGTCATGCCGGAGGTGGCGTCCGCCTTGCCATCGCATTCCACAATCGCATATTCCAGTTCCCCGATCTGCGCAATGCAGACACGCTGCATCTTATACCGATACTGGAATTCACGGGTGGTAATCTCCTGCACCTCACCATTTTCCACCAGCACAGGACCCAGGGTGAAGGTATTGATCACCGTGCGATCCTGGGGGAAGGTATTGGCAAGATAATCTGCCATGGACTCGCTGGTAGCGTTCCGCACAGCGTGGAAATCACCCTTGTCGTCAATGATCAGCACATCCCGTTCTCCGTTCAGAGCATCCCGATAGAACACGCCCTGACGAACCACATAGCCAATCTTGTAGAAGTACTTGAAGAAGTCCCCGTTCACTGCTGCAATGGCATTCACATGCTTGGCCATGGCAGTGGCCTTCACATAAGTCTTGTCGTCGTAGTTATCCTTGCTCATGGCCGTGCGAATCTGGCTGGCATCAGCAATCTTCACACGCACAATGGAGGTCTTTACCTTGCCCACATTGCTGTGCTCCACGGTTACATGGATGGATTCATCCTGATACTCCTCATCCGACAGCCATCCGTCTTCCTTGGCGGGATTGCCGGGCACGGTTTGATCCAAATCAAGGGGTGTAACCTCTGCCAGCGCAGGGGAAGCAATCAAAAAAGCAAGGCAGCAAAGCATCAGTCCGCAGACAATGCCGCACACAAGCGAACGTTTCATCAGCAAACAAGCTCCCTTCGATAAACTCATTTTATTATACCATGTTTTGCCTTGCCCTGCAACTGTTTCAGCATCGATGAACACAGGGCATGGCACCCATTTGCGCACAAACAGAAAAACCCACGCAGCGAATGTTGCCGCATGGGTGCATGAAAGTCAGTCGCAGTCGAAAATCGCCTTTTTCGCCATGAGATGGCCGTATTCTTCCTTCCAACGGTGATGCGGTTCACTTTGGTCGTAAGCGACCAATGCTTCCGGCTCCAGATCGATGACGATCATTACATCATAGCGATTGGGTCGATCCACCACATTGGGACACACCTTCACGCCATGGATTCCCTCCACCTCAGTCAGGGGCGCAAACAGCTGCTCAATCTCCGGAATGAGTGCCTGCTTGTCCGTTACATCGTCCGTATACTTCACAAGAATATGGTGCAGCATCAAGTTTCATCCTTTCACTTTGCGTCGGTTGATGTGGCCACGTCCGACGGGGTTGCCAAATCCGTAGGAGTTGCGGTTTCTTCCGTAGGCAGCATATCCCGAATCATGTACTGCATCAGCTTCACCGCCATGTCGTCATTGCCGCAGTTGCACATGACGCACAGATACATATTGTCCGGGTCAATGCCATAGGTTTCAAAGCCAGTCAGCATGGAAGCCGGAATGCCGTACAGGTGACGCTCGCCGCTGTCGCTTTCCGTCCGCCAGCCTTTATCCACGCTGATGCCCGCAGTCTCCGCCTGGTCAACCAGATCCTGATACCCTTCCAATGGCAGCATGGCACCGGAGGTGGCATATTGCTGGAACGTATCCCCGTCCAGCATGTACACATCGCCCTCCCCTGCAGCAATGTAGGTGGCCAGCTGCATGGTGCCGTAATAGGCATCATTGGTCAGGATCACCGAGGTCATTTGCTCCATATCCGACATTTCGGTGGTGCGGATATTTTCCAGATAAGTATTCAAACCGTCCTGATCAGCCATGGCGCTGGATACATAGAAGTCCACCTTCTTATCGGCCGGTGGACGATACGCCGTAACGGTGTAGACCAGGTTCCACACCACCAGTGACAGCACAATCAAGAGGAAATACTTCCACCAGCTGTACTCCCAGTGCTGGCGAAGGGTGGTTTTATTCACGGGGGTTTTCATCGTGTTCATTGCTCCTTTGCATGTTCAACCGAAACGAGTATAACACAGGCCATGAAAAAGTACAACGGAACAAAAAGCTCGGTTGTCCTCGAAAAAAAGCATCACCCTGCTAAGCGAGGATGATGCTGAAAAGTTTCCGTTAACCGCCTTATGCATACAGGGGGTAGTTCCGCATGAGTGCCTCCACTTCCTGCTTCACCTCGGGGCAGGCGGCTTCGCCTTCCCGTACGATCCGGGCAATCCAGCGGGCAATCATGGTCATCTGTTCTTCCTTCAGGCCGCGAGTGGTTACTGCCGGGGTGCCCACACGGATGCCGCTGGTGACAAAGGGGCTTCTGGTTTCGTTGGGCACAGTGTTCTTGTTCACGGTAATGTTGGCTTCCTCCAGCCAGCCTTCCAGCTGCTTGCCGGTGACTTCCTTGCCGGTAAAGTCCAGCAGCAGGAGATGATTGTCCGTGCCGCCGGATACCATGCGGATACCTTCTTCACGGAAGGCATTTTCCAGTGCCTTGGCATTGCGGATAATCTGCTCCTGATAGGTCTTGAATTCCGGCTTTAGTGCCTCGCCGAAGCATACTGCCTTGGCGGCGATAATGTGCTCCAAAGGACCGCCCTGAGTGCCGGGAAAAATGGCCTTGTCGATGGCCTTGGCATAGGCTTCCTTGCAGAGAATCATGCCGCCGCGGGGACCCCGCAAGGTCTTGTGGGTGGTGGTGGTCACAAAATCGGCATAGGGCACGGGATTGGGATGGAGTCCAGCCGCTACAAGCCCGGCAATGTGCGCCATGTCCACCATGAGCAGAGCACCCACTTCATCGGCGATTTCCCGCAGCTTGGCAAAATCAATCACCCGAGGATAGGCAGAGGCTCCGGCCACAATCAGTTTGGGCTTGCACTCCAAGGCCGTCTGGCGGACGGTATCATAGTTCAGCCTTTCCGTTTCCATATCCACCCCATAGGGGACAAAATGGAAGTACTTGCCGCTGATATTCACCGGGCTGCCATGGGTCAAATGTCCGCCATGGGACAGGTTCATGCCCATGACCGTGTCTCCCGGCTGAAGCATGGCAAAGTAGACCGCCATATTGGCCTGGGCACCGGAATGGGGCTGCACATTGGCATGCTCTGCCCCAAAGAGCTGGCAAGCACGGTCCCGTGCCAGATTTTCCACCACATCCACGTATTCACATCCGCCGTAGTAGCGGTGTCCCGGGTAACCTTCAGCGTACTTATTGGTCAGCGGCGTACCCATGGCTGCCATCACCGCAGAAGACACGAAATTCTCCGATGCAATCAGCTCGATGTGTGTACGCTGCCGTTCCAGTTCCTGTGCAATGGCTTCTGCTACCGCAGGATCCGTCTCCCGAATGATTTCCAGTTCCATGAAAACCCGCCCCTTTCCTGATGGATAATGGACAGCATTATAGTCAGTTTTCTCCGCCGGGTCAACCGGTTATCATGCTTTCCTTCTGCTCTTTTTCTGTTTTTTCGGAAAGAGGCTCTCATTTTTAGGCAGGTGTGGTGGTGTGTTCCTCTTCCGCAGCTTTTTCTTCCGCCTTGGATGCATTCCCGGAGGCTTCCAACGCATCCACCCGATTACGAATATTCAGCATCCGTTCGTCCAGGCGGCAGATATCCTCCGCCGTACGCTGCAATTCATCAGAAATATCCGTAGGAATGTCAGTAATACCCTTATAGCGCAGATGATGCTCCAAGGTGGCCCAGAAGTCCATGGCAATGGTGCGAATCTGCACCTCCACCGGCACGAAGATTTTTCCCTCCTGCAGGAACACAGGAATCTCAATCACAATGTGCAGACTGCGGTAGCCGTTAGGTTTGGGCTGCTTGATATAGTCCCGCCACTTCACCACCCGAACATCGTCCTGCTTAACCAGCAGATCTGCAATGGTGTAAATATCGTCAATGTAGGAGCAGATAACCCGAATACCTGCAATGTCCGTCAGCTGCTGGGTTGCCGCCTCGATGGTCAGGGGAATTCCCTTTCTGCGGAGCTTTTCCGTAATGGAAGGCAGGCTCTTCATGCGGGACTGCATGTGGTGAATGGGATTGCGGCTGTGCTTGGACTGAAATTCATCATCCAGAATTTCCAGCTTCGTCTGCACTTCCCGAATGGCAGACTGATACCGGCACTGAATGGAGAAATAATGCTCCACGATTTCCTGAAATTGTTCCGTTAACTGAGCTACCCGGTCTGTTCTGGGATCACTGGCCATAGTGAGGCTTCTCCTCTCCTGTATGCTCCATGGGCAGGCGCACCCGGAAGGTACTGCCCTCCCCCGGCTTTGAATGTACGCGGATGGTGCCGCCCAATATATCCACAATGCGCTTCACCAAGCAGAGTCCCAGCCCCACCCCTTCCCGGGAGCGGGATGTATCCGCCTGATAGAAGCGATCATAAATCCGTGCCATGGTGGCTTCATCCATGCCAATGCCGTGGTCGATGACTTCCACCACCGCATCCCCTGCCGCATACACATGAATTTCGATAATGCCGCCTTCGTCGGAGAACTTCACCGCATTCTGGATCAAGTTCACCCACACCTGGCGCAGCAGTTCTTCATCCGAGGCAATGGTCACAGGAGACAGCTCCAGCTGCCAATCGATTTTCCGATTTTCCCAGGCAGGAGCCAGCTGCACAAGCACTTCCCGCAGCTGTTCGTCCAAGCGGAAGGTGGTGACGGTGGCAGGCATCATTTGCTCTTCCAGACTGGTCAGCCGCAGCAAGGTTTGAGACATATGGCTCAGCCGCTCACTTTCCCCGGCAATCATGTTCACGTAT
>CAVGBO010000003.1:0-9610 GCA_963627465.1 Phocaeicola dorei | reverse complement strand
TCGTTCTGACAGGCTTCTAAATCATGCTGTGCTTTTGCAAAACTTTTCATGTGAGTACTCCTTTACTTTAAATGTTATGTTGAATCTACTAGGATCTGTTCCTTTGCAAATTTATGATAGCATATCACTCAAACGCGATGAGCATCCTTGTTTGCAAGCTCGCCTTTATTTATTCACCCCCACCAAATTTCTCGGCTTCCTTTCCAGAAAGCGCCTTAGATTCTCAAACACAATTTCTGCCCGCAGTGCCATGGATTCTTCTGTGGCAAAGGCCACGTGGGGTGTCAGCAGGGTATTGGGTGCGTGAAGCAGCGGCTCGTCAGGCTGAAGCGGAGGTTCTTTGTCGAACACGTCAATGCCTGCCCCAGCTAGTTTACCGGACTTCAGCGCAGTGGCCAGGGCTGTACTATCAACCACGCCGCCTCGTGCCAAATTCAGCAGCAGCGCACCATCCTTCATCAGGTCAATGGTGCGTTCATTCATCAAGTGATGGGTAGATGCATTCAGTGGGCAGTGCAGCACCACAATATCCGACGAAACCAGCAGATCTTCCAATGTCATGCAGGTAATGCCATCCATCTCCCCGGTTTGATGGGTACGGCTGGTGCCAATCACCCTGCAGCCGAAGGCTTGGCACAGCTGAGCCGTTCGCTTGCCGATTTTTCCAAGGCCAACGATACCCACCGTTTTGCCCTTCAATTCTCTGCCTACAAGGCCGGTTTTGTCCTTGCCCTGACGGCAGCGTTCCTCTACTTGGGGTACATGGCGCAGCAGGCTCAGCATCATTTCAATGGCAAGCTCTGCAACGGCTTCGTTGGAATAACCGCTGGCATTGCTAAGCAGCGCACCCTTTTCCTTCACAGTATGCAAATCCACATGATCAACGCCAGTGAAGGCCACATCCACATACTTCAGGTGCTTGCATGCAGCCAGTGCCTCCTTGGGCATGGGCATGTTGGCCAGCATAATCACGTCTGCATCTTGAATTTCTTCTGCAAGGATGTGAGTATCTAAGGTCTTGGGATAAGCACTAAAGGTATGTCCCTCCTCAATCAAAGGAGCCACGTAGTGATTCAGCAGGGAATCCGGAATACCAAGAGATTCTGTCAGAACAATATGCATCATCGTCACCTCAAACAATTACATTGAAAATCCCAGGGAATGAAAAGACGCCGCCGGAAAAGCAGCGTCCTAGGAGTTCACTCTTTCTTTTTGCCAAAGCTGATTTTATTTTCCTTGCCATGAATCAGCCGAACAATGTTGGTACGGTGCCGCAGCAGGCACAAAGCGAGCAGCACCACTGCCCAAAGGATCACCAGCCAGTTCCCCCAGTTGGTGACTGCCGTGATCACGGCAAACAAGGTCAGCATGAACATGGAGCCCAGGGAAACATACTTCGTTAGATAGATCAGCAGAATGGTCAGTGCAAAGCAAATCAGCGCTGGAATAGGGTAGCAAACAAGCAGCACACCGCAGGAGGAAGCGACCCCCTTGCCGCCTTTGAACTGGAAGAACACCGGCCAGTTGTGACCCAGGATCACCAAAACGCCGGCCAGCATAGCACCGTAACGGTTGCCGGTAATCCACCAACCAATGCCGCAAGCCAGAGCCGCTTTCGCAAAGTCCCCAACGAACGTGACCAAGCCATTTTTCAAACCCATGGTGCGCATGACGTTAGTCGCGCCCGTATTCTTGCTGCCTACTTCCCGAAGATTCGGACCATGCTGAACTCTCGCAACAGTCAGCCCCGTGGAGAAGGAACCCAGCAAGTAGGCAACAACGCCGACAATGACATACTGTAACCAAGTAGGCATGCTTTAATCCTCCTTCTTCTTTTCCCGAAGAATAAAACGGATGGGTGTGCCTGTAAAGTCAAAAGTCTTGCGGAAATAGTTTTCCAAATACCGCTCATAGGCAAAGTGCATCAGCTCTTCATCATTCACAAAGAGAACAAAGGTAGGGGGGCACACGCTCTGCTGCGTCAAGTAGTAAATGCGCAGACGGCGACCGTTGGTAGCCGGAGGCTGAAGGGAAGCCGTAGCATCTGCCAGCACATCATTCAACACGCCGGTAGGCACACGCTTGGAAGCCTGTGCCCAAACCTGATTGACCATGTCCAGTACGGTATTAACACGCTGACCGGTCAGGGCAGAAAGGAACAGCACAGGGGCATAATCCATAAACTTCAGGTCTTCCAGCACCTGCTTACGGTACTTCTCCAGCGTGCCGGTTTCTTTGTCGATGGCGTCCCACTTATTGACTACCACCACAACAGCCTTGCCCTCTTCGTGAATCATACCGGCGATTTTCGTATCCTGCTCGGTTACACCATCGTTGGCATCGATGAGCATCAGTGCCACGTCGCACCGGCGAATGGCCGCAATGGAGCGAAGCACGCTGTACCGCTCCAGGGTTTCATCCTCAACGGCACGCTTACGGCGAATGCCGGCAGTATCAATGATATTGTACTCCGTGCCATCCACACCAGTAAAGCGGGTATCAATAGCATCACGAGTCGTTCCGGCAATGTTGGACACCATGGTGCGCTCCTGCCCCAGCAGCCGATTCACCAGCGAGCTTTTGCCCACATTAGGGCGGCCAACCACAGCCAACTGCACCACATGTTCCGCTTCTTCCATTTCGTCATCATCAGGCGGCGGAAGATGCTTGCAGATTTCATCCAGCAAATCGCCCAAGCCCATCATGTTGACGGCACTGATGGCAATGGGATCCCCAATACCCAGCTCATAGAACTCATACATGTTGTCATTCATGCTGATGTGGTCAATCTTGTTCACCACCAGAATGACAGGCTTATGCGTCTTCCGCAGCAGGTTGGCCACTTCCCGGTCGTCATCCGTCAAGCCCTCCCGGCCATCGGTAAAGAAGCAGATCACATCCGCCGTATCCATGGCGATCTCCGCCTGACGGCGCATCTGGCTCAGCAGCACGTCTTCGCTATGGGGATCAATGCCGCCGGTATCAATCAGCGTAAACTTTCGGGTCAGCCATTCCACATCCGCATAGACACGATCCCGGGTAACGCCGGGGGTATCCTCCACGATGCTGATGCGGTGTCCCACAACTTTATTGAAAAAGGTCGACTTGCCGACATTGGGGCGACCAACAATCGCCACAAGGGGTCTTGCCATTAGGTTTCCTCCATTCCACACATGGCTTTCCAGAAGCCTTCACCGGTATTCTCTACAATGCGCAAGGGGGCAGGAAGTGCCTGCCTTGCCTCTTCCACGCTTGTTCCATCCAGGAAAAGGTCGCCCTCGTTGCGGATCATGTTCCGGCATATCATGATTTCATCACAATTTACGTCCCTCAGCTGTTCAATCAAATCTCCGCCGGTAATCAGCCCCGTAACGGTTACCGATTCGCCGAAGAAGTGATTCAGGATGGGGATGACTTCAATCTGCGTTCCTTTGGGCGCATAGGTGTCAATCATCCGGCGGATGAAAGCAGCGACAGAGGTTCCGCAGGCGATAACCCGGCGCTTAGGCGAAGGCACATCGCAAGGGAAATCTTCCGAAGCATAACGAATATCCGTTTCAAACAGCCGCAGCATGCCCACACCGTTTTCCACCTGAGGATAGCCTTCATACTCTTCATCCTCTGGCAGCGGAAGACCGCTAAGGCAGTAGAACTCATCCGATGGGAACACAAACCGAGTGCCCAGCCGACGCAGAAAATCCTCCTGCATGGGGCGGATCATTTCGACAAGCTGCCGTGCCGTTTCCCGATTATAGGGATCTACTTTGTCCAATCCTTCACGCCACTTGGTCAGACCTACAGGCACCAAGGCGACGCTTCGGGCTGCCGGTCGCATGCTCTCCAAATCCCGCAAAGTGCGCATGAGCACTTCCCCATCGTTCCATCCGGGGCAAAGCACCACCTGGCAGTGATACCGCAGCCCGTGTTCCTTCAGGGTGCGCAGACGATCCATGATCTGTCCGGCGTTGGGATTGCGCATCATGCGGCAGCGAATTTCCGGATCCGTTACGTGCACGGAAATATACAGCGGACTGACCCGGCGGCGCAGGATGCGGTCGAATTCTTTATCATTGACATTGGTCAAGGTGACGAAATTGCCCATCATCAAGGAAAGGCGCCAGTCATCATCCTTCACATACAAGGTATCCCGCATACCCGGAGGCATTTGGTCAATAAAGCAAAAAATGCAGTGATTGTGACACGGGCGAGGCTTGGAAATAATGGTTTGATCCAAGGTGATCCCCAGCGGCTCCCAGTCTTCTTTCTTAACATGGAGCACGTCCCGCACGCCATTTTCATGCAGAACCTCCAAGGACAGCCGCTCCCGTGATGTCAAAGCCTGATAATCGATTTGGTCAATTACAGGCTCGCCGGAGATCTTCTCCAACTGATCGCCGGCCTTCAGGCCAAGCCGTTCAGCAATGGAGCCCGGCGCAATGTGCGTAATGGTAGTGGCCAAGGCAAACGTCCTTCCTTTCTGTGGCGAAGCATAGGCCTACCACAACAGCTATATTATGAACAATACAAGGCCAAAAGTCAAGATTGGCGCAATCGTGTCAATGTTTCACCCTCCGTGGAAGCATTTTCATTTTAGTTGACAATTCATGCATGATGTGATACCGTTATCACGTCTTTTCGGTGTATATTAAGGAAGGAGCGATGTCGCCATGGCCAAGGAACAGGTGACAAGCACAGCCGAGGGAAAGCCTATGATGTTTTCCCGGGCAGAGATGAAGCAATTATTGATTCCGCTTTTGCTGGAGCAGGCGCTGACGGTGATGATCGGCATGATGGACACCATCATGGTGGCAGGCTGCGGTGAAGCGGCTGTCTCGGGCGTGTCGCTGGTGGACACCATTAACCTGCTGCTGAGCAACGTGTTTGCTGCACTGGCTACAGGCGGTGCGGTGGTGGCATCCCAATATTTAGGAAAGAAAGACCCGGAGGAGGCAGGTCGCTCGGCGAAAATGCTCTTTTATGTTATTCTGATCGCCAGCACTGCCATTATGACCCTCTGTCTGATTTTCCGAGTTTCTATGCTGGATGCCATTTACGGCACCATCGAAGCCGATGTCATGGAGAGTGCCAGAACCTATCTGTTCTGGTCCGCTGTCAGCTATCCTTTCCTTGCTATGTATAACGCATCGGCTGCACTGCTGCGCTCCATGGGCAACGCAAAGATTTCGCTGGAAACCTCTTTGGTAATGAACATTGTCAACGTCATCGGCAATTCCTTGCTGATCTACGTCATGAATATGGGTGTCGCAGGCGCCGCCATTGCTACCCTTGTAAGCCGCATTCTGGGTGCAGCCGTCATGCAGATTGCTCTGCAAAATCCTCGCTGCACCATTCCCTACCCTAAGCTGCATGAGTTTGAATGGCATAGTCACTTGGTGAAGAAGATTCTTTATGTGGGTGTTCCCAACGGTCTTGAAGGCAGTATTTTTCAGCTGGGCAAGCTGATTCTGTTGGGCTTGGTCAGCACTTTTGGTACAGTGTCCATTGCTGCAAATGCTGTTGGCAATACCATGGCTTCCCTGGAAGTACTACCGGGCAATGCCATTGGTTTGGGCATGATTACCGTGGTCGGGCAATGTGTCGGTGCCCATGAATTTAAGCAGGCACGGATGTACGTCAAGCGAATGATGATGCTGGCCTACGCCTCCATGGCAGTGCTGAATGTAGTCATTCTGTTGAGCATGGATCTGCTGGTTATTCCTTTCAACCTGTCTGCTGAAACGGCAGAAATGGCCAAGAAACTGATTGCTATTCACGGCTTGGGAAGCATTTTCATCTGGCCCATGGCCTTCGTGTTGCCTAACGCACTGCGGGCAGCGGGCGACGCCACCTTCACCATGGTCATTTCCATTTTCTCCATGGCTGCTTTCCGGGTATTCTTCGGTTACATCCTTGCACAGAACTGTGCCATGGGCGTGGTAGGTGTGTGGCTGGCTATGATCATTGACTGGGTTTTCCGCTCTACCCTATTCCTTATTCGCATGAAAGGTAACCGCTGGGAAAGCAAAGTGCTGGTATAACTTTACTGTCGCATTGATAAAATCGCCTAGTAAGGCAGGAAAGGTTGGGACGCTTTTTGACAGAAACTCGCAGGATCAATTTGTCTGCGGACACTATGGAAACTTACATGACCCTTTTCGGCATGAACGACCAGAATGTAGCGCTCATTGAGCAGGAATGCAGCGTTACCATCGCCCTTCGGGGTGCGGAACTGCTGATTTCCGGTCAGGAAGCAGATGCAGCACTGGCTGAAAGCGTCATCCTGAAGCTGATGGAAATGATCGACCGCAACGAGCTGGTTGACCGCAGCCGGATTCGCTATGCCATTGCCTTGGCTCGTGAAGGCAAGGTGGACATGATTGATGAAATCCTCCGTTCCGTGGTTGCCATTACCCACCGAGGCAAGCAAATCAAGTGCAAGACTCTGGGACAACAGGAATATGTGCAGGCCATTCGTGACCATGACCTGACCTTTGCCGTAGGTCCTGCCGGTACAGGCAAGACCTATCTGGCCATGGCGCTTGCCGTTGTGGCACTGAAGAATAAGGAAGTCGAGCGCATTGTGCTGACCCGTCCTGCTGTCGAGGCCGGGGAAAAGCTGGGTTTCCTGCCTGGTGACCTGACCCAAAAGGTAGACCCCTACCTGCGGCCCCTTTATGATGCGTTGTATGACTTTATGGGGGTAGATTCCTATCAGAAGCTGCTGGAACGAGGCACGGTGGAAGTAGCACCTCTAGCTTACATGCGTGGTCGAACTTTGTCCGACTCCTTCATTATCCTGGATGAGGCACAAAACACCACATCTGAACAGATGAAAATGTTCCTGACTCGTTTAGGCTTCCATTCCAAAGTGGTTGTTACAGGCGACGTAACTCAAACCGACCTGCCCGCAGGGAAAAAATCCGGCCTGACGGAAGCGTTGGAAATTCTCAAGGATATTCCTGAAATCGGCATGGTGCACTTAACCGCCAAGGACGTGGTTCGCCACGAGCTTGTGCAGAAAATCGTGGAAGCCTATGACAGCTTCTACGGTCAAGGGCAGAAATAAACAGCGAAAAAAACTCCCGATCATCCCATTTCATCAAGGGATCATCGGGAGCTGTTTTTTGTATAAGCAGCTTAGTTCAGCGCTTCGGTATCGTTCTCAACAGCGACCTCTTCCACCGAGCGAATAGCCCAGCGAGCCAGCACCAGATTCACATGATCCTTGCCAACAGACAGGGTCACGGTATCATCCTTGATGGCCGTAATGGTGCCATAGATACCGCCGATGGTGCATACACGGTCAGAGACCTTCAGGGCGTCCAGCATATCCTTAACCTGCTTGTCCTTCTTTTTCTGAGGACGAATCAGGAAGAAATAGAACACCACAAAGATCAGCACCATGGGCAGCAGGGAAACCAACATGCTCACAACGCCGGAAGCGGTGCTCGCTTCGGTTGTAGCAACATCCGTCGTGGTGGTGGCAGCATCGGCCAAGGCAGTGCTGATACCAAAGAAGAGATTGGTCAGATTCATGCGCAACGGCTCCTTTCAAAATCGGGTACTTTCGGTATTATAGCAGGAATCGCCGAATAGGACAAGGGGTTCGACAAAACTTCACACCGAGTTCATGTTATCAGAAAAGGCCGGTGATTTTACCGTCATCATCCACATCGATATTCTCTGCTGCAGGAATCTTCGGGAGTCCCGGCATGGCAATAATATCCCCGGCAAACGCCACCACAAACCCGGCACCTGCGCTCAGGCGAACACTGCGAATATGCAGTGTAAATCCTTCCGGTGCGCCCAATGCCTTTGCATCATCCGAGAAGGAATACTGCGTCTTGGCAATGCATACCGGGCACTCCCCCCAGCCTTCTGCCGTCAGCTTATCCATCTGCTTCAGCACACCGGTGCCGAAAGCCACATCCTTTGCACCATAGATTTTCTGTGCAATGGCTTCAATCTTTTCCTTCAGGGACAGCTGGGACGGATAGGTATAGGCAGGTTCGCAGGCTTCGGCATGATCTGCTAGGTCACAGACGGTTTTTGCCAGATTCATGGCACCTTCTCCGCCGTGAGCCCAGCCTTCGCAGACTTCCACCGGTGCACCAGCCATTTGACATGCCTCACGGATCAGCTTCATTTCTGCTTCCGTATCTTCCGCAAATCGGTTGATAGCCACAACGGCCGGACGCTTCCACACGTGCTGCACATGGTCGATATGCCGCATCAGGTTGCTCATGCCCTTTGCTAGAGCATCCAAGTTTTCCGTCTTCAGCTGATCCTTCGGGCAACCGCCGTGGTGCTTCAGTGCACGAACCGTGGCAACGATCACTACAGCATCCGGCCAAATGCCTGCCTGACGGCACTTAATATCCAGAAATTTCTCTGCACCCAAATCAGCACCAAAGCCCGCTTCCGTTACCACATAATCAGCAAGGGACATAGCAGTGGTGGTAGCGATTACGCTGTTGCATCCGTGCGCAATGTTGGCAAAGGGTCCTCCGTGCATCAGACAGGGCGTGCCTTCCAAAGTCTGGACAAGGTTCGGCTGCAAAGCATCCCGAAGCAGTGCTGTCATGGCTCCTTCTGCATGAAGATCCCCTGCCGTAACGGCACGCCCGTCAAAGGTGCGGGCAACCTGAAGCCGTGCCAACCTTGCTTTCAGGTCAGGAATGTTCCGTGCCAGGCAGAACACGGCCATGACCTCGCTTGCAGCGGTAATGTCAAAGCCATCTTCCCGAGGCATGCCATTGGCCTTTCCGCCAAGGCCGGAGGTGATTTGACGAAGCTGCCGGTCATTCACATCCAAGCAGCGACGCCATGTGACTTGTCTGGGATCAATGCCCAGCTTATTCCCCTGCTGAATATGGTTGTCAACCATGGCGGCCAGCAGATTATTCGCTGCCGTGATCGCATGCAGATCCCCTGTAAAGTGGAGGTTGATGCTTTCCATGGGCAGCACCTGAGCATATCCGCCCCCGGCGGCACCGCCCTTCATGCCGAACACAGGGCCAAGACTTGGTTCACGCAGTGCCAGCATCGCCTTTTTGCCGCATCTGCTCATGCCGTCGGCCAAAGCAACGCTGACGGTCGTTTTTCCTTCGCCTGCAGGCGTGGGGTTGATGGCTGTTACCAGAATCAGCTTTGCCTTTTTCTCCCGTTTCGGCAGCAAGGCAGGGTTGACCTTTGCCATCAGCCGTCCATAAAGGGACAGAGCCTCCTCCGGGATGCCTGCCTTCTCCGCAATTTTGCTAATCGGTTGGGGTACTGCCGCCTGAGCAATTTCCAGATCAGTTGCCATGCTGTTCATCCTCCTTCACCAATGCCACACTGCCAAGCTCCAGATTGGGCGTATCAAAGAGTGCATCCGGCCGGGCTGCATTCTCCTTGACCGTATCGCAGAAATACCGGTACAATGCAGACTGCTCATAAACGCTGTAATCATAGCCAGTTAGCGGAATATCATAATCCAGGGTAATAAGTCCCTTTTCTTCCAGTGAAGCAAAAGGTGCGCTGTCCGCCTTTACGTCCTCCATGGAAGCATCTGCGCTCACCAAATACACCGGTTCCATGGCCGTGGCATACAGTTCATCCTCTTTGGAGG
>CAVGBO010000002.1:9278-71132 GCA_963627465.1 Phocaeicola dorei | reverse complement strand
TTATGCCGTTTTATCCCTCTATTTTCGATGCCTTTAACGCTTTTCCCAAACTTAATGCAGCCGTTTCCCATAGTAAATGCAACGCCTTGGGAAAGGTGGCATTTACTTTGGGAATTCACAGGGTCGGAGCCTAGGCGATTGCAAACAAAAAGGACGAAGCGACAGCACGCACCATCACTTCGTCCTTTGTCTGCCATGAAACTTACTTGTGCAGGAAGCTGAAGAATCCCTTCTTGGCTTCTTCCTCACCCCGGGTGATGGGACCTACCTTGTAGCCGGTGTCACCGATCACCTTCTGCAGCTTTTCATCCGACAAATCCGTTTCCGTAAGGATCACTGTTTCGCCCTTGCTGCGAGAAGAAGAAACCTTCTTGATTTCGGGAAAGGCATGGCGAACCGCATCGTTAATGTGGCTCTCGCACATGCCGCACATCATACCATCTACCTTGACCGTGATTTTCATCATGGAAATCCATCCTTTCATCGCCACAGTGCCTGGCAGGCGACTTACGGTTTAACACGCCTAACCGTGGCGACATCATTATAAAACCGGCAGGGAAGGATGTCAAGGAGGAGACGCAACGCTTCTACTGCAAAGGGAAAAAACTTAGATGGACGTGTTTTTTTGCAGCACGATGACCGGGGATTCTCCCTTTGCGTTCAGGTAGAAGGCACAGGCAGTGGTGCTGATGTACACGTTCAGTGCAAGGCTTAGCACCATGTAGATGGTGGAAGCCAGCACATAGCCTACCATGTTGATCAGCAGGATTTCCAACAGCACCAGAAGCAGATACCAGCCCACAAAGGAGAGCATGAGCAGGAAGAAGTTGCCCTTCTGGTGCTTCATCAGCGCCTTGCTGCGGCGAATAGCTTGCATGACCCCGGTGGAGGGCTCATCTGCCAGCACCATGGAAGCCATGGCGTAGCGGAGCAGTGCCAGCACCATGGGGATGATGGCGGACAGCGTGCCTGCATAGGCAAGGAAGTTGACCCAGAAAACCAAACGGTTCAGGTCTGCACTGCTGACGTTATAGGCCAAGAGGAAAGTGGCAGCGATGGTAACAGCAATGCCGGGCAGTGCCCACAGGAACGCCTTCAGGGATGTCATGATATGCAGGCCGATGCTCTTGTACCAGATCTTCATACGGGAGAAGACGGAAGAGACCGTTCCGGCTTGCATACGGAGCAGACCCAGCAGATAAGCCGTCATGCCCAGAGACAGTGCCGGAGCAACCAGCCAAGCGACGACTCGAAGAATGGCAGACCACTGGAAACCTTGATCATTCAGGATGGACTGCAATTCGCTTGCCAGCCGCTCATTGGAATAAAGAATGTTCATATCATTTTCGATTAAGACCGTCAGCCGCTGTGCAGCACTGCCGCCGGTCAGCGCACTGACCAGCTGACTGAGCAGCTCCGGCAGGGCGGCGATCAGTCCAATGAGCAAGGCGATTTGCCAATGATTTTGCAATGCCTTTCGGGCTCGTACACGAAATTCAAAGTTCAACATAAAGGATGCTCCTTCCATAGGATGAGGTTATTTTATCATAGGTAGGGCGCAGACGCAAATGCATATTTCACGCTCGATGGAAGAAGTCGCAAAAAGTACAGCGGCAGGAAGAAAAGTATGCTATAATGGTTGCCAGCAGGTAGGCAAAGAGCGTGGAGTATGAAGGGGTGCTTGGTATGGACTATCAGTTTGAGCTGGTTGGCAAGATCGGGTCGATGGCGCTGATTCGCAAAGAGGATCAGGATATTGACTACAATATTTTTTCTCGCTTGGGTGCGGAGCTTCGTCCGGGGATGATTTGGGTCACCAGCGGCGCAACGGAAATTGGCCGGCTGGATTACATCAAGCGTACAGGCTGCGAACTGTGCGGTGACCCTGAGCAGGATAAGACAGATTATGCTGCCCAGGGGCAAAGCATTCTCATGCAGAATTATCGGCAATTCATTGCCCCTGAATACGGCGTCCGCCAGTTGCTGGTGGAGCATACCCACTTTAATGATGCGGAAAAAAGAGAACACATTCGTCGGCTGCTGATTCGTGCAGCGCAGCAGAAGACCATCCCCATTGTGAACTACAATGACCCGGTAAGCGACGAGGAAAATCGCAAGCTGGAATTGGCCGCCCGGCGCAGTCAGGGGGAGACTGTCCATGAGTGTGTGGACAATGATGAAACGGCAGCGGTGATTGCGTCGCTGGTGCATGCGAAAATTCTGGTATTGATGACCTCGGCGGACGGAATCTATCAGGATCCCAAGGATCCCACCACCCTGGTGCGGGAAGTGCTGGGCAAGTCGGTGGAGGAAGTAGAGCAAAAGGTGCATGAGCTGCAGACCCACTGTGTGGGTGCCAGCCGTGCAGGTGCCAACGGCGCCAAGGCAAAGCTGGCCTATGCACTGGAATCGGTGCGTGGAGGAACAACGGTCATTATCGGCCATGCACGGTATCGGCTGTCTGACCTGGTGAACGGTCGGGTACCCTGCACCAGAATTGGCGTGGAATGATCATGCAGCAAGCTGCTCGATATGTCGGGCAGCTTTTTCTTTGTGCACAAAGCCGAACGGACATCTTTCCACAAAACCTGTGGAAAACTTGTGGAAACTGTGGGAAACTTCACGGTTCGTTCCCCATTAAAGGCGGAAAATGCAATAAAACCTGTGGAAAACTCCTTTGTCGGACAACTTGTCATGGAAAAATCGGTCGAAAAACTTTCCGAGGGAAGAAATCACAAGTGGAAAAACTGTGGATAAGCCATCGGCTTTCTCCACAAGGGGAACAAATAGAACAAACAGAGAACGAAACTGTAAACGCCGGGCGTTTTTGCCGGGAAGCAGAACTTTGTACGGAATCGGCATCAGAAGATGTTTGTACGGCGAATCTGTTTTCGCTAGCGTTGCCCCACGGCTTTGAATATGTTATAATTCAGCGTGAAATGAATCAAAGGAGGCAACGATATGGACGTGCAGAAGATCCTGACGGAGGCGGCGGCACTGGTAGGCCCAAGCGGTCAGGAGGCGCAGGTTGCCGCATACTTTGCCGAGCAATTTCGTCCCTATGTGGATGAAGTTCGCATCGACCCTATGTTCAATATGATTGCCCATAAAAAGGGAACAGGCCCCAAGGTGATGCTTTGCGCTCACATGGATGAGATTGGCCTGATGGTTTCCACCGTGGAAGAGGACGGCAGCATTCGCCTGGGGCAGGTAGGGGGCGTTGACCCTCGCATTCTGCCGGCGTGCCGGGTGTGGGTGCACGGCAAAGAAAAACTCTTCGGCACCATCGGTGCCCTGCCGCCTCATCTGATGGATGCAAAGGATCGAAAGAGCAATTACGCACGGGAAGATCTTTTTGTGGATGTGGGTCTGCCGGCAGAGAAAGTGAAGGAGCTGGTTCGCGTCGGTGACCTGGTGACCTTCAACACCCCTGCTACCGCCCTGCTGAATGATCAGTTTGCATCCAAAACCATGGACGACCGTGCTTGTGTGACCATCCTGCTGGGGGCGGCGGAGCGGCTTAGCCGTATGCAGTGCGATGCAGACGTGTACTTTGTAGGTTCTACCCAGGAGGAAGTGGGCTCTCGGGGTGCCATGACGGCGGCCTTCTCATTGGATCCTGACCTGGCAGTGGCCTTGGACGTGGATCATGCCGTGACGCCCGGTTGTCCTTCCTCTGTGACGGCTTCCGTGGATAGCCCCGTGACTTCCATCGGCCCTTATATTCAGCCGAAACTGCTGAAGCGTTTGCTGGACTGCGCAGACGCACATCATGTGAAGCTGCAGAAGTGCGTCAATGAATGGTACACCGGCACGGACGCGGATGAGGTAGGCTTTACCCGGGCAGGCATCCCCACGGTGCTGCTGTCGCTGCCTCTTCGGTACATGCACACCACGGTGGAAACCATCGATTTGAATGCGCTGAACGAGTGCAGCCGGCTGATTGCTCATTTCCTCAGCGAGCTGGATGCAGGATGGGAGGATGACCTATGGATCTGAAGCAACTGACGGAGATCAACGCAGTCAGCGGCCATGAGCAGCAGATGCGTCGAGCCCTTTTGGCGGAGCTTGCCCATTGCGGTGCACAGGTGTCCATGGATCGCATGGGCAACGTCGTGGCAGAAAAGAAGGGCACCGGCGCACAGCCCAAGCGGATCATGGTCACTGCCCATATGGATGAGGTAGGCTTGATCGTCACGGGTCATACGGAGGAAGGTTTCCTTCGCATTGCGCCTGTGGGCCGGGTGGATGCCCGGATGATCATCTCCAAGCGAGTGCTGGTGGGGGACGAGCTTCTGCACGGCATCATCGGTGCCATTGCCATTCATCTGCAGACGGCGGAGGATCGGAAGCGGGTGCTGAGCTACAGCGATATTTACGTGGACATTGGGGCGAAGGACAAGGCGGAGGCGGAGCGAAAAGCACCGCTGGGTGCCTATATTGCCTTTGATACGCCCTATGTGACCTTCGGTGAGGACAGAGCCTGCGGTAAAGCACTGGACAGCCGGACGGGTGTATGGAACCTGCTGCGGCTTATGGAAAAGGACTACGCCAATGATTTGGTGGCAGTGTTCACATCCCAGAAGGAAGTAGGATGCCGGGGGGCAAAGGGCGCTTCCTTTGCTAAGGAGCCGGATATGGCCTTGGTGCTGGATGGCACGGATGCCAATGATCTGGGCATGACCGATGAAGCGCAGCAGTGCTGTAAGCAGGGAGAGGGCGTTACGGTATCCTTTATGGATCAGGCGTCCATTGGGGATCGGCAGCTGTTCAAACAGGCGTTGCAGGCAGCGGAAGAAGGAAAGATCCCCTGTCAGGTAAGGCAGTACGCCGGTGGCAGCAATGAGAGCGGCGATGTGCAGCGGGCTCGGGAAGGCATCCCCACCTTGGTGCTGTCCGTTCCTTGCCGGTATATGCACAGTCCTTCCTCCACGGTGAAGCTGAGTGATGTGGATGCACAGCTTGTCCTGACCGAAAAACTGCTGATGCAGCTTTAATGCTTGATAATAGAAGGAGAACCTGCCATGTATGAATTGTTGAAGAAAATCCTGGCACCCATTGGCCCTTCCGGTCGAGAGACCATGGTGGCCAAAGCCATTCGCACGGAAATCGAAGGCTGGGTGGATACGATAGAAACCGATGCCATGGGCAACCTGATTGCTACCAAGCAGGGCAAGGGTGCAAATCCACGGAAGATTATGCTCAGTGCCCATATGGATCACATCGGGTTTGTGGTCACGGGCTACGAAAAGGAAGGCTTCCTGCGGGTTACCAATGTGGGCGGCCTGAGTGCCGAAAGCTGCGGCAACGTGCGGCATGTGGTGTTCGAAAATGGGGTGGAGGGCGTGCTGGCCTTGGAGCCGGTGAAGGATACCCCTGCCATGAAGAACCTGTTTGTGGACATCGGCGCCGAAAGCAAGGAAGAAGCCATGAAGCTGGTGCAGCTGGGGGATATGGCTGTGTACGCCCCTGATGTGGTGCGGCTTGGCGCACATCGGGTAGCCTCTCCTGCTATGGATGACCGCTGTGCCTGTGCCTTGCTGGTGAAGCTGCTGCAAAGCCTGAAGGATACCAAGGACACCATCATTGCCGTGTTCTCCGTGCAGGAAGAAGTAGGCTGCCGGGGGGCGCAAACAGCCTCCTTTGCCAAGGCACCGGATATCGGCATTGCTTTGGACGTCACCGGCAATGGGGACACGCCTGAAACCAAGATTCCGTCTATCCGTCTTGGGGACGGCATTGCCGTGAAGGTGATGGATCGGGGCAGCATTTCCAATCCCATGCTTCGGGATGAACTGCTGCTGTGCGGCGAAAAGGCCGGGGGCAAAACCCAGCGTGAGGTGCTGCCTTTTGGCGCAACGGATGCCAGTGCTATGCAGCTCAGCCGGGGCGGCATTCCAGTATGCACCCTGTCTATTCCCTGCCGGTATGTGCATTCGGCCTGCGAAGTGATTGACCTACGGGATATGGAAGCAGGGCTTCAGCTGCTGCTGACCTATCTGCAATAAGCAACAAATGCAATCGAGGTGACTCCATGGCTGCTTTGGCCTACTTCCTGTGTTTTCTTGCCTGCGGCATGATGACGGTGCACTGGCTTTTGCCACGGCAAAGCCCTCTGACCCGTGTATGGCTGGGCATGTGCTTCGGTGTGCTGGAAATGATGTGGCTGCTGGTGCTCTTCGCCTTCGGTCTGGGCTTTACCATGGAGGCACACTGGGGCGCACTGGGCGCACTGGCGGTGCTGACAATAGCCGCCTATTTCCTGCGGGATCAGCGTGCGCCGGCCTCGTGGGATAAGCAGGAAAGCCGACTTTTGCGTCAGCTACTGCTGGTGGCACTGCCTCTGACGGTGCTGGGTGCCTATTTGCAATACACCCATGTCATGCGTGTGGCAGAGGACGGAAGCTGGCATGTGGGCCAAAGTACTTATGGGGATTTGCCCATGCATCTCAGCTTTATTACCAGCCTGAAGAATGCATCTTTCCCCCCGGAATACAGCATCTTCCCGGGACACCGGCTGTCGTATCCTTTTTTGGCGGATAGCCTGTCCACCAGCTTTTACCTGATGGGATGGAGTCTGCAAGCCGCTACGGTGATCCCTGCATCGGTGATGATGGGGCTGTGCTTCATGGGGGTTATGATTCTGGCAAGGAGCATGACCCTTGGGCAGAAAACGGTGGTGTTGGCTACCCTGCTATTCTTCCTGAATGGTGGCCTGGGCTTCCTGTACGACTTTGATCAGGCGGCAGGCTATGAGGCAGACGGCAGCCTGACGGTACTGGCTAGGTTGAAGAACATTTTGACCGGGTATTACAAAACGCCTACCAATCAGCCGGATCCCAACAATCTTCGCTGGTCCAACGTGATTGCTGACCTGATGGTTCCTCAGCGTACCCTGCTGGGGGGCTGGTGCATGGTGATCCCCTGCTTCTATCTGCTGTATCAGTGCTTTGATCCTGCCAAGCGGGAAGCAAAGGGGAATCTTCGCAGCGAAGTGCTGCTGGGCGTGTGGGCAGGGGCGCTGCCGCTGATTCACACCCATTCCTTCCTGGCACTGGCACTGTGCTCCTTCGGCATGATGGTGTATGACCTTTGGCACGATGAGGAGCGGAAACGTCTGCTGCTTCGATATCTGCGGTATGCGCTGATTGCCGCCGTACTGGCACTGCCTCAGCTGATTTGCTTTACCTTTACCCAGACCTTCCAGCCATCCAATGCGGAAGGTGCAGGGAATACCTTCCTGACCTTTCAATTCAACTGGGTCAACAATCCCGGCGGCTCCGGCATGCGGGATTTTTACCTGTGGTTCTATGTGAAGAATATCGGTCTGCCGGTGCTGGCACTGCTGTTGGCACTGTTTGAAAAAGATCCACACAAGCGGCGAATTTTTGCCGGAGCATTGCTGATTATTCTGGCAGCGGAGCTGATTCGCTTCCAGCCAAACGAGTATGACAACAACAAACTGCTGTATCTGGCCTGGCTGCTGTGCTGCATGATTGTGGCTGACTGGATGGCGGACATGTGGCGGCGGCTGAAGGGACTGCGGGCACGGCCGGTGATTGCCGTATGCAGCGCGGTGGTGATTTTCCTCTCCGCAACCCTGACCTTGTGGCGGGAGTGCATCAGTGACTATCAGGCTTTTTCCGCCGATGCGGTGGAGGCAGGCGAATACATTCGGGATCATACAGAGGAGCACTGCACCGTGCTTACCGGCACCCAGCACTTAAATCCCGTGTGCGCCATTGCCGGGCGGAATGTGCTGTGCGGCGGCGGTACCCTGTGGCTGTACTGGCACGGGTTCAATGTGTACGATCGGCAAAGCGACATTGCCCTTTTCTATATCGATCCCAGCAACAACACGGACATCCTCACCAAGTATGACGTGGATTATATTTACGTCAGCAGCTATGAGCGCAGCAGCTACGCCGTGGATGAGGAAGCGCTGAATGCCATGTATGACGTGGTGTTCAGCAACAGTGAAGCGACCATATGGAAAGTACCGGAGGGCTAAGGTGGAGCGTCTCTTTGTGTATTCCATGGAACATGACCGAATGATTCGCCTGATTTGGCAGGATGAGGATGGGAAGCTGTGTCAGGCGAATGGGAAGGTGCTTGCCTGGGATGGCAGGCAAGTGACCGTTGCGGTGCAGCGGCCGAAAAGAACCCTGACCCTTTCGGCGGAACAGATTCTTTCTGCTGATTTCCGCAAGGGTGACGAGGGAGAAGGATAAGCGAACATTTCCCGACAGAAGGGACGGAGCGTGGCGAAGTATGGAGGAACAGAAAATTTACAGCGAAGCAACCCATGTGTGCCTGAGTGACATGGCCCCCTTCATTCAACCCTGGGTGAAGGACTGCCTCGGACAGAAGCGGCCACCCCTGTCCAAGGAGGCCATGCGCATGAGCGTCGAACTGGCCGCCGATACCTATGACATGGACATTGATCTGTGGCTGAAGGCAGGCTGGCGGGATGTGACCATTCAGGTGGATGGGGAACTGACCCACGGTGTGGATGCCCCCGAAGGAGCGTTAGGCCGGTTGTCCACCGCATGGAAGCTGAACCGGATTCGAGCCAGGATGCAGCAGCACAGCCCTTTGGGGCAGGTGGTAGGCGCACTGCGGCAGATTGAAAAAAGCGATACAGGCAAGGCGCTTGTCATGTGCCATCCTACCGAGGATGGCCGATACATTGTGGCCATCAGCTTTATGGGCACAGGCACCCGGCTGTACGACTGGTTTTCCAATTTCCGCATGGCCAGTGAAGACGGCATGCATCAAGGCTTCCTCCAGCTGACCCGCCAGTTTGAGAACAACGAGAAGGAGATTACCTTCCCCCAAACGGCCAAAGAACTGGGGCTGAAAGACCTAACCCTGTCCCAGATCCTTCAGGAGGCAGGCAGCGAAAACAGCCGCTTTGTCCTGTGGCTGGTGGGACACAGCCAGGGAGCGGCCATTATGCAGCTGTACTGCCATCGAAAAATGACCAACGAAGGTGTTCTTCCTACCAACATGGTGGGATACGGCTTTGCACCCCCTTCCGTGGCGGTTGGGAACGCCGTGCCGGATCCGGCGGCCTATCCCCTGTACCATGTGGTGAACACGGATGACATGGTGCCACGCATGGGTTCGGAGGTGCACTTCGGCGTGCTGCTGTTCTACTATGCGGGGGAGGAAATTCGCCGGCAGTGCTATTCCTGGCCAAGGGATGAGGCCAGTGTACGCAACCGCATGGCAGTGCGGCCGGTGCTGACCAACATTACCGGCACCAAAGGCTGTTTGGAGACCAGCATTGCCTATTTTCAGGCTTTGTCCAAGCTGCCTGCGGAGGAGGTACTGACCACCCTGAGCACCATTGCGGAAAAGCATCCCGCCATGCAAAAGGCACTGTCGGCGGCGGATAACCGCTTGGATGCGGTACTCCGCTTTGTGTGCCGTCACTTGGCGGCGGCTTGCCTCTCCATTACCGGCAGTGCCATTGATGAAAATGTGGTTGCATCCCTGGAGGAGAAAATCAGCACACAGATCACGGCCTTGGGCTTGAAGCCCTTCAACACGGCCTTGATGGAGCTGATGAATTTTCCCCACGCCTGCGTGTGCCGGGATGGGGCGCTGATGGGTGCCTATCCCTATATCACCTTCTTCGGGGCAGACACCCTGCGTCCCATGGTGTGGCGAGCCGGGCGGCCGCCCAAGCTGGTGAATGTATATGACATCAGTGCATGGCAGCAGCGGCCGGTGATTAACCGGCACCGGGCAGCACCGGAGAGACAGAGCCGCAGCACTCGCCGGTACACCCAGCAGCGGAGAGCGGCGAATCCTTTGCCCCAGGAGAAAAGCGGCGATGCCGTTCAGTAAGGAGACAAAACTATGCTGAAGGTTCTTTTGATTGCAATGGCTGTCATGAGCCTGCTTGCCTTTATTTTGATGGGCATTGACAAGCGCAGGGCAAAACGGCATCAGTGGCGCATTCCGGAGAAAACACTGCTGCTGACGGCAGCCTGCTTCGGTGGTATTGGCGGTACGCTGGGCATGTTTTGCTTTCATCATAAAACGAAGCACTGGTATTTCCGCTACGGTCTGCCGGCCATGATGCTGGTGCAGCTTGCCTTGCTCTTGTGGGCAGGGCATGTGATCTAAGGGAGTAGCAATATGATGGATCTTTTTCAAATGGCGAATGAGTCCTCTGCCCCTTTGGCGGATCGAATGCGTCCGCGAACGTTGGACGAGTTTATCGGTCAGCGGCACTTGGTGGGGGAGGGACGACTCCTTCGCCGTGCCATTGAGGCGGATCGATTAACCTCCTCGATTTTCTTCGGCCCTCCCGGCTGCGGAAAAACCACCTTGGCTTCCATTATTGCCCATGCGACCCAGGCTGCTTTTGTGCAGCTGAATGCCGTGACCAGCGGCGTGGCAGATGTGCGGGAGGTGCTGAAGGCGGCTGAGGAGCGGCAGCGGCTGTACGGTCAGTCTACTTATTTGTTGCTGGATGAGTGCCATCGATGGAACAAGGCACAGAGCGACAGCATTTTGCCGGCTATTGAGCGGGGCACCATTCGCTTTATTGGCTCCACAACGGAGAATCCTATGATTGCCATGACGCCGGCTATTGTCAGCCGGTGCCGGGTATTTCAGTTCTTTCCCTTAAGCGAGGCGGATGTGATCACCGCCATGAACAACGCCCTGAAGGACAAGGAACGGGGCTATGGAGCATTGCAGGTAACCGCTGACGAAGCGGCACTGAAGCATATTGCCCGCATTGCGGATGGAGACGTTCGCTCTGCCCTGGGGGCGATTGAACTGGCGGTGCTGACCACCCCGGCGGATGGGGATGGAGTCATTCACATTACCATGGCAGTGGCGGAAGAAAGCATTCAGAAGCCCATGCTCCGCTGCGATGAAAGCCTGTATTACGATATGCTTAGTGCCTTCTGCAAGTCCCTTCGGGGCTCAGACAGCGATGCGGCACTGGCCTGGTTTGCTCGGCTCATTTATGCTGGGGTAGATCCCAGGCTGATTGTTAGGCGGATTATCGCCCATGCCAGCGAGGACGTGGGTTTGGCTAACCCGGTGGCTATGCTTCAGGCGGCGGCGGCCGCACAGGATCTGGAAACGGTTGGTATGCCGGAGGCACGTCTGCCCATTGCCCAGGCGATTATTGCGGTGTGCGAAAGCCCGAAGTCCAATGCGGTGAGTGCGGCCGTGGATGCCGCCATGGCGGATGCGGAAAAGGGAGGCTTCGGCCCTGTGCCTGTGCATCTGCGGGATACGCACTACAAAGGCTCGGAACGCCTTGGCTCAGGGAAGGGGTATTTGTATCCTCACGATTTTCCTGGGCACTGGGTGCAGCAGGAGTACATGCCCCCGGAAGTGAAGGGAAAGCAGTACTACCATCCGTCGGACATGGGGCATGAAGCACCGATTCTCCGCAACCATCAAGCTCGGGAACAGATGAAGAACAAAAAAAGATAAAGAGCTCGCCGAAGCAAAAAATGAGCATAAGAAAAAGCGAAGCTTTTGACCACTTTGCGGTGGTGAAAAGCTTCGCTCGTTTTTATAATACAGGGATTAGGCGTTCTTCTGAGCTTCTTCCACGGCCACGGCTACAGCAACGGTAGCACCAACCATGGGGTTGTTGCCCATGCCGATGAGACCCATCATTTCCACGTGGGCAGGCACGGAAGAAGAACCTGCGAACTGCGCATCGGAATGCATACGGCCCATGGTGTCGGTCATGCCGTAAGAAGCGGGGCCCGCTGCCATGTTGTCCGGGTGCAGGGTACGGCCAGTGCCGCCGCCGGAAGCAACGGAGAAGTACTGCTTGCCTGCTTCCCAGCACTCCTTCTTATAGGTGCCGGCAACAGGATGCTGGAAACGGGTGGGGTTGGTGGAGTTACCGGTGATGGACACATCCACGCCTTCATGCCACATGATGGCAACGCCCTCACGCACGTCATCAGCGCCGTAGCAGCGAACCTTGGAGCGCTCGCCGTCGGAGTACTTGGTCTCCTTCACAACGGTCAGTGCATGATCTTCCTTCACGTCGGCAGACAGGTAGTCATACTTGGTCTGCACATAGGTGAAGCCGTTGATGCGGCTGATGATCATGGCAGCGTCCTTGCCCAGGCCGTTCAGAATTACACGCAGGGGGTTCTTACGCACCTTGTTGGCGTTGCGGGCAATACCGATAGCGCCTTCAGCGGCAGCGAAGGACTCGTGGCCAGCCAGGAAAGCGAAGCACTCGGTCTTCTCATCCAGCAGCATAGCACCCAGGTTGCCGTGACCCAAACCAACCTGACGCTGGTCAGCAACGGAACCGGGGATGCAGAAAGCCTGCAGACCCTCGCCAACGCACTTGGCAGCCTCGGCAGCGGTCTTCACACCCTTCTTCAGGGCGATGGCAGCACCGAGTTCATAGGCCCACTTGGCATTCTCAAAAGCGATGGGCTGAATGCCTTCCACGATCTTGTAAGCATCTACACCCTTAGCGTTGTTGAAAGCCTTCAGCTCATCAAAATCCTTGAAGCCATACTTTTCGAGCACGGGCTGGAGCTGAGGCATGCGACGTTCATAACCTTCAAACAGAGCCATTCTTGCACACCTCCTCAATTACTGCTTGCGCGGATCGATCCACTTGACCGCGCCGTCTTCAGCCTTGAACCGACCATAGGTGCCGATGTTCTTCTCGTAAGCTTCGTTGGGGCTCATGCCCTTCTTGATGGCGTCCATCATCTTGCCCAGGGACAGGAACTGATAGCCGCACACCTGGTCGTCCTTATCCACGGCCAGCTTCAGCACATAGCCTTCTGCCATTTCCAGATAGCGGGTGCCCTTCAGCTTGGTGCCGTACATGGTACCCACCTGGCTGCGCAGACCCTTGCCCAGGTCTTCCAGACCTGCACCGATGACCAGACCGTCATCAGAGAAAGCGGACTGGGTGCGGCCGTAAACGATCTGCAGGAACAGCTCACGCATAGCCGTATTGATAGCATCGCACACCAGGTCGGTGTTCAGTGCTTCCAGAATGGTCTTGCCGGGGAGAATTTCGCTGGCCATAGCAGCGGAATGCGTCATGCCGGAGCAGCCGATGGTTTCCACCAGGGCTTCTTCGATAACGCCTTTCTTAACATTCAGTGTCAATTTGCAGGCACCTTGCTGGGGCGCGCACCAGCCAATGCCGTGGGTCAAGCCGGAAATGTCGGTGATCTCCTTCGCCTGCACCCACTGACCCTCTTCAGGGATCGGGGCGGGACCATGGTTGGGTCCCTTGGCGATGCAGACCATTTCTTCAACTTCCTTGGAGTATTGCATCGTTTGGTTCCTCCTATCTGTGGATCGTCATGCCATGATGTTCCCATGCATGATCTGCTTTAGTATACCATAATTTGAACGAGTTGAATAGATATTTTTTGGCCTCGGTTCACTTTCGGCTTATTTTTCCTCATCTTTGGGAAGCTTCCGGCGGTACTTCCGGTTTTCTGGATTTTTGTAGAAAAGATAGATGTACAGCACGCTGAGCAGCAGGGCAAGGACGATCATCACTTCCCGAAGCACCATGGGCAGAAAATCCACCAAGGCAAGCACCAATGTAACAATGGCACCCACACCGGCGAGGATGAGTTTCGTATCAGGAGAAAGCTTCTTCATGCTTGTTACCTCACACCAGCATTTCGTATTCTACCGTGTCCAGGTACTGGCCGAACTTAACGCCCACCTTGTGCAGCGTGCCCACGTAGGTGAAGCCAAACTGCTCATGCAGGGCAATGCTTGCGGTGTTGCACCCGGTAATCACGGAAACCACGTTGTGAATTTCGGGATCTGCCTTGGCAATGGTCAGCAGCTCCTTCACCAGCGCACTGGCAACCCCGTGGCGGCGGAATGCTTCGCTTACGTATACCGACAGCTCCACCGTGCCGTTGTAGGCCGTCCGGGGACGATAGGTGGATAGGCTGGCATACCCGGCTACCTGACCATCGATTTCCGCCGTCAGCAGAGGATGATGGTCACGATTGTGGGCATCAAACCATGCCTTCCGCTCTTCCATGGATTTGGGCTCAGTATCGAAGGTGGCCAGGCCGTGAAGCACTTCGTGATTATAAATCTCACGGCAGGCGGGAATATCTTTTTCCTCCGTAACACGAATGATCATGTAATTCATCCTTTCTGTTTATCCGGCGTGTGCACTGCGCAAACTCAGCATTTCCCGTCCCATTCGGTCAGAAACTCTTCTGCAAAGCCGTGGAGATAGGCATCCCGCTTTTCTGCCATGCGCCGTGCCGTGTCCGTGTTCATCAGATCCTTGAGGAGAAAGAGCTTCTCATAGAAATGATTCAGGCTGCTTCCTTGATTGCTGCGGTAAGCGGTTTCGTCCATGTGCAGCTGTGGAGGAAGCTCCGGATCGTACATGGCTCGGTGATGGCTGCCGCCGTAGGCGAAGGTTCGGGCAACGCCGATGGCACCAAGGGCATCCAGCCGGTCAGCATCCTGCAGCACCTTGCCTTCCAAGGTGGTGGGAGTTTGGGTATCCGTTCCCTTAAAGGATACGGTGGCGATGGCAGCAATGACCTGCTCGGCGGTAGCTTCATCCACATGGGCCAGGGTCATAATGTCCCGGGCATTTTGATAATCCTGAGTGGAAAAGAGTTTCGGGTCATCGGCATCGTGGAGCAGGGCACCGAGACGCACAACGAAGACGTTGCAGCCTTCTGCCTCACCAATGACAGCGGCGGTGTGCTCCACACGGATGGTGTGCCACGCATCATGACCGGAATAATCATCTGCAAAGAGACGGCGGATTTCGTCTCGCACATTGTTCAGGATTCTTTCCTGTTCCTCCATGCACACACTCCTTTCGGCAGAATAACGGTTTTCATTATAAAAGTGGGCAGACGAAAAAACAAGGGAAAGGACAACAAAAAAACGATGGACGGAAACGAGAAAAAGGAACATGCCGTTTTGCTGTTCGGCAGGAATTGACCATGTGCCTGTAGAATACGTGAAAGCTACTGTTTTTTTTCAGTAAGCTTATTGGAGTGAAAAGTTGGATGGCACAGGGATCTTATCGTTTGCGTCTCCTAGCGGGAGAAAAGGAATATGAGGCCGGAGAAGCACTGTACAGCAAGGGCGGTGTCCGTGCACTGGAGCAATCCGGCATGCTGATGAAATATGTGGTGGCAGGCACCCCCAGAAGGGAAGTTATTTTTACCCCGGAAGAGCCTGCCAAGTGCACCTGTGATGAATGGAATGCTCGGGGAGCCTGCCGCCATGTGGTGGCTGCTACTCTGATGGCACAGGAATCCGGCGCCATGGAAGACATGATTCGCCAAAAGGCCGTCTTGGCCGGGCCCAAGCTTATGTCTGCCATGGAATCCGCCCTGCCGGAGGACGGCACGCTGCGCATGGAGGTCACCCTGGTTTATGAAAACGGAACCCCGAGCCAGAAGGCCAAGCTGCGGCTGGGGCTGCGTGTGGGTGAAGAAAGACTGTACGTGGTGCGCAGCATTCCCCAGATGATTGAAGCCATTGATGCGGGCACCACCATGGAATTCGGCAAGGGCTTTGTGTATCACCCGGAATGGATGCGCTTCGGTCCTGCGGAAACGAGATTGCTGGGCATCCTGCGGGCACTGTGCCTGGCGGAGAAAGAAGCAGGTGCCAGCCTTCGGGGTGCGGATCTTCGGGTAATGGCACTGCCGGAACCCTTTGCTGAGGCAGTACTGAAGGAGCTGGAGAACCTGCCCTTCCGCATAGCGGTAGGGGAGAAAGCTATGGTGGTCAAGCGGGTGCGTGCCGCTCGGCTGCCTCTGCACTATCGGGTGACAGGCTCTCTTCGTGGCTTAACCATTACCGCACTGTTTCCCAAGGATTTTCAGCCGATTACGGCCTCCTGCGCCTATGCGGTGGTCAGCGGCACGGTGGTAGCGGTGGATCCGGGGCAGCAAAGCGTGATGCGGGTGCTGTGGCAGGAGCAGATCGGCGGCCGCAGCATGTTTGACTTCCCTATGAAAGAAACCACTCGGGTCATCGGGGAAGTGATCCCCTTCCTGAAACTAACCGGCGTGGTGGAGATGGATCCGGACTTGGAGCGACAGCTGGTGCGTCTGCCTTTGGTGCCCCGTGTGTATCTTGATCGGGAAGGCAAAGAGGTAGTGGCTCGCACCCAGTTCTGTTATGGGGAGGATACCATTGACCCCTTCGATGACGCAGCGGAAATGGAGACCCTGCCCCGCACGGGAAAGGTGCTCCTTCGAGACGCTGCGGCAGAGCGGCAGGTGCTGGACGCCTTGGGAAGCGCAGGCTTTTATGTGCGGAAGAATCGAGTCTACCTGACGGGACAGGACGCAATTTTCGACTTTGTGTCCGGCGGCGTGCAGAAGCTGCAAAACATGTGTGAGGTCTATCTGAGCCGGGATTTCCGCAAAATGACGCCCCGGAAGCCTGTGCTGCAGGGACGAATGCGCATGAACGGCGGACGGCTGGAAATGACCTTCACCGAGGACGGCGAACCGGCAGAGGAAATCCTGAGCATTCTGGAGGCGTTAAGCAAGCATCGCCGGTATTTCCGGCTGAAGGACGGCTCTTTCCTGGACTTGTCCGGCATGGATGAGTGGCAATCCCTTGCGGACAGCGTGTTTGAAGCGGCCAATGTGGAGGGGGCGGATGCCGTATCCCCTGCAGAGGATACGGTGTCCCTGAGTGCCTACCGCACCTGCTACCTGCATAGCCTGCTCAGTGCTTCTTCCCTGCCCATTGAAGTGGACAGCTCGGTGCAGGAAACGGTGAAAGCTCTGGTTGACCCGGACGAAGAGAAGATTCAACTGCCTGCCGGCTTGAGCCTGCGTCCCTATCAGCAGCGTGGCTTCCACTGGCTGATGACCCTGGACAAGCTGCACATGGGCGGCATCCTGGCAGACGATATGGGCTTGGGCAAAACGGTGCAGGTCATTGCCATGCTGAAGGCCACCCGGAAGCAGGGACAGACTTCGCTGGTGGTTGCTCCTACGTCCCTGACTTACAACTGGCTTAGCGAATTGGAACGGTTCACGCCGGAGCTGAGCGTCATGGTGATGGCAGGTTCCGGTCCCCAGCGTGCTTCCCAAATCGAGCATGTGAAGAAGGCCAAGGATGTGGATGTGCTGATTACATCCTATCCCTTGATTCGCCGGGATATTGACCTGATGAAGGACATGGATTTCCGCTTCGTGATTCTGGACGAGGCGCAGCACATCAAGAATGCGGGCAGCGTGGGCGCTGTGGCAGTAAAGCAGCTGCATGGGCAAACCCGTTTTGCCCTGACCGGCACGCCCATGGAAAACAGCGCCGGCGAGCTGTGGAGCATTTTCGATTTCGTGCTGCCGGGGTATCTGTTCAGCTACAGTTCCTTCCTTCGCAAGTATCAGGATGGGGAAGACTTGGATGACCTCCGTCGGCGGATTCGCCCCTTCCTCATGCGCCGCCTGAAGAAGGACGTGCTGACGGAACTGCCGGACAAGCTGGAAACCACCTTGACGGCACAGATGTCCCCCGAGCAGGAGAAGGTTTACCAGGCAGCCATGGTGCGCCTGAGGGATCGTGTGGATCACGTCATGACCGAAAAGGGTCTTGGCCGAGGTCGCACCGAAGTGCTGGCAGCCATTACGGAGCTGCGGCAGATCTGCTGCCATCCCTCCCTGGTACTGTCGGACTATGCAGGCACTTCCGGCAAAATGGAAATGCTGCTGGAAATCCTGCCGAGTGCCCTGCAGGCCGGACGGCGAATTCTGCTGTTCTCCCAGTTCACCTCCATGCTGAAGATCCTCAAGGATCAGCTGGAGAATGCAGGCTACAGCTGTATGTATCTGGATGGAGAAACACCGCCCCAAAAGCGGCTTGAAATGACCGAGCAGTTCAACAGCGGCACGGGGCAAATCTTCCTGATTTCCCTGAAGGCTGGCGGCACGGGACTGAACCTGACCGGCGCCGATATGGTCATTCACTACGATCCCTGGTGGAACCCTGCGGCAGAAGACCAGGCTACGGATCGTGCCCACCGCATTGGTCAGACCAAGAAGGTGGAGGTCATTCGCCTCGTGACCCACGGCTCCATTGAGGAGCAGGTGGTGGCACTGGGTCAGCGGAAGAAGGCACTGTTTGATCAGCTGATTACCCCCGGCGAGGAGCTGGTTACCGCCTTGACGGAACAGGATATTCGGGCACTGTTTGCATAATACCAACAATCCCCCTCCGACACATGCCGGAGGGGGATTTGCGTTCATAGACGCATAGGATACAAGCTTGCCTCTGGGATCATCAGCAGTTTATTACTGACCATAACATTCGCAGTTATGCAGTGGATTGGCAGATACCTTCTTCGTTCCGACCAAAGCTCTGGCATGCATAGGTGACTTCCTACTGAGCTTTGTAAACGCTCAAAAACGAGATTTATCTCACCTTTGGGGCTATACCGATATTCCAGGAATGTCAAGCAGCAGGCAATTCGAAATATTTGGGAAGTTGCTTGAAGGGGCTGCCGCAACCTGTGCAGCAGCCCCTTGCATGAAAGCATTATTCCAACCCCAGTGTAGCATCCACCGGCACAGACAGGACAATGCCCTGAGCCGGCGTCTTCAGGCCGCAGCGGGTGCTGATGGCACTCATGACCTCTGCCCGCTTTTCTTTCGGCAGGATGATCAGCACAATGTCCTGCTCGTCCTGCATGGCAACACCCATGAACTGGCTCGTCTGTCCGTCCACATGGCGGATGCCCTTGAGCACCGTGCCGCCACGGGCTCCGGCGTTCCGGGCAGCGTCGACTACATCATCGCTGAAGCCGCTCTTGACGGAAACACAAATCATGGAATAATCGGAATGTCTGTCCACAGAAGCTTCCTCCTTCTTTTTGTCCAACAACACACGGTCATTCATGGCGTGCAGCATGCGCATAATGCTTCCCTGAAGGCCGCCTAGGGGAACGGTTACGGCAATGCCCTTGCCCCGCTTGTCCAGGTTCAGGGCTCGGCGCAGGCCGTCCATCACATAGCCGGTCATGGCGGCGGGAAGCAGCGCAATGGTCAAAATCCGCAGCGTGCCGGAGAGACCGCAAATGTCCAGCCACTCGCTGGGCGCAGTGCCCTGTCCGCGAATCTGGTGGCACAGGGTCAGGTGCATACTGTTCAGGGTGGAAGTGACTCGGCGGTCATCCTCGTCTCGGGCAATAACAAACAGCATACGGGGGTGAAGCATTTCTTTCGTTAATTCGCTCATGCTTGATCCTCCTCGGGCATAATCACGATATCGTCATCCAGCTCAGCGGGAGCGGCGGCAGGTGCCTGAACACGGGACTTGCGCACGTAAATCAAGCCCATAATTTGAATGGCAATCAGGGGCGTCAATGCCACCAAAGCCACCACGCCGAAGGCATCCGTTACCACATTGCCGCCCACGGCCGTGCACACACCCATGGCAAGGGGCAGCAGGAAGGTGGATGTCATGGGGCCGCTAGCCACGCCGCCGGAGTCGAAGGCCACACCAACGAAAATCGGGGGAACGAAATGGGCGAGTACCAATGCCAGCAGATAGCCGGGCACAATGATCCAGTAAATGCTGATGCCGGTCAACGCCCGGAGCATGCTGAGTGCTACGGCGCAGGCCACGCCGATGGACAGGCTAGCGTTCATCATCTTGTGGGAGATGGCACCGCCGGTGATCTCCTCTACCTGATTGTTCAGCACCTGCACCGCAGGCTCTGCTTTCACGATGTAGAAGCCGATCACCAGACCGATGGGAATCAGCAGCCACCGCATTTCACCCTGGGCTAGGCTGGAACCCAGCAGATTGCCCACCGGGGCAAAGCCTACGTTCACACCGGTCAGGAAGAGGATCAGCCCCACGATGGTGTACAGGAAGCCCACGCACATCTTCATCAGCTGATGCTTGCGATACTTTCGGGTAATCAGCTGGAACAGCACGAAGACCCCCAGCACCGGCGCCATGCTGACCATGACTTCCTTGGCGTACACAGGCAGATACTTAATGAAGGCAGGCAGCACATCCTGGGTGGTTTTCACGCTGGGAATGGAAGCAAGGGTATAGGAGGCTTCCTCCGGGTGGTAGAAAATGCCCAGCAGCATGACCATCAGAATCGGGCCAATGGAGCACAGTGCAATCAGGCCGAAACTGTCGCTGGCACCGTCCTTGTCACTACGGGCTGCGGAAAGACCAACGCCTAGAGCCATGATAAAGGGCACGGTCATGGGGCCGGTGGTGACGCCGCCGGCATCAAAGGCTACAGCAACAAAGGAGTCGGGGGTGAAAATAGTAAGGATGAACAGTGCTGCATAAAAAATGGTCAGCAGCATGGAAAGCTTGATGTGGAACACAATCCGCAGCACGGCGATGACCAGGAAGGCGCCCACGCCGATGGCGACTGTCCAAATCAGCACCTGGTTGGGGATGGATGCCACCTGCTCCGCCAGCACCTGCAAGTCAGGCTCCGACAGGGTGATAATCGCACCTACGGCGAAGCAGATCAAAATGGTCAGCAGCAGTTTTCGGTTCTTCACCAACTGCCCGCCTAAGCCCTGTCCCAAGGGGGTCATGGCCATTTCGGCACCCAGCTGGAAGAATCCCATGCCAATCATCAGCAGCACCGCACCCACCAAAAACAGGGACAGGGTGCCTAGCTCCATGGGTACAAGGGTCACGCTGAGCAGCAGCATAATGACGGTAATCGGCATGACGCTGGCTAAGGATTCACGGAAGTTTTGCTTCAGTTTTTCATTCAGCAATGATCATTTCTCCTCCTTCTTCTCGTGATAGTAAACACCGACAAAGCACTGCCGAAGAGCTGCCACGGGGGATAAGACAGCACCGGCATAAAAATCCTTACGAAAATTGTATCCAATCTGTTTGCGTTTTGTCAATATGGCGAAACCGGAAATTTGTCCAAAACGGAAAAGGATCGCCCATATGTGGACGATCCATAAAAGGCAATGATGAGTTTTTACTTTTCCGTATCGGTCGCCGTTGCTACGTCCGTGGGGGTGGCAGTGCCGTTCATCCACTGCTCTGTCGAGGCATCCAACGTTTCCTGATCCATGCCCAGTGCTTCTGCGTCGCCGTTCAGCACGGCCTGAAGCACGGTTACGAAATCCGACATGGTGTAGGCTGCGGACAGGTCTGCCTCTTCGCCATCCCAGACGAACATCATGGGTTCGGTTACGGTTATGTGATCCAGCACATCGGTAATCAGGAAGGAGTAGGCATAGGAGCCTGCCGGCAGCACGCCTTCCTCAATGGACAGGTTGCGGTCAATGACGATGTCGCCGTTGTTTGCATAGTCCAAATCCTTCATGGCGGCGATGTCGAAATTGTTGGAAACCAGGGTGGCGTTCGCCCCGGCTGCTTCCGTCAGGGAAATCACATTCCGTCCCGGTACCTGAAGGCCGGAGTTATCTCCGTTCCACAGGCCGTAGACCTGAAACTGTCCTTGGTAAGGATCTACGTCATCCCCGAAGTTGCCGTTCATAATGGCAAGCACCCCATTCACAAGGGCTTCCTGCTTTTCTTCCTCTGTCTGACCGTCATCCGTGGCGTAAAGCGCCAGCAGCTTGTTGTACATGTCCTCCAGAGATTCTTCGAATACATAGGCTGCCCGCAGTTCGTACACCTGCCCGTTAATCTGCATGGGAATACCAAACAGGGTGTAGCTCATGTTCTCTTCGATGATGTTCATTTGGCAGGCTATGCCGTCGATCATAGGCCACTTGCCGTCAAACTTTGCCGTGTAGACCAGGGTGCCGTCATCAGCCAGCTTGGCACCTACCTTGAAGGTTGTGCCCATGCGGATCCAGCTTTGTTTTTCTTCATCAAAGCGGAAAATCACCGCATCCACGGAGGTGATGGCATCCGGGGCATTGGTAATATCCAGCAGCAAGTCCCCATCACGTACAGCACCGTGAGCTGTTACCACATAATCTTCGTAGGTGATTTCCGGCAGACGCTCTACCTTTTCATACACGCTGGCAGGGGCTGTCCAGTCCATGTGGGTAGCGTCCAGGAAGGCGAGGTAAGAGGCACTGGGGCAATTCCGGGCATACCGATCCATGTAATACTTGCTGCCCGTAGGCGCATAGTAGAAGGAAATGCCGTGGGAATAGCTGTGGGTTGCCCCCTTGACGGCGTAGACCACCGCATCATCCACCGCATTGACAAGCCGCTTGGCGGTTTCAGTGCTGATGCCATGGCCGCTGGCACGGGAAGCCATGTCCGCAATATCCCGCATTTCGCTGGCATAGTAGGTTTCCGAGCGACTGATGGCAACGGCGAATTCGCTGAAGGCATTAACGTTCTGCAGCAGACTGCCCACTTCGGCAAACATGTCGTCAAAGGCAGTGTAGACAGCATCCATCTTTTTCAGGTCGATGACGGACATGGTAACGGTATCCGCCGCACCGGCACCTTGTTCCGCATACTTTTGCTGTACCGTGTCACAGATGATGCGCCCCAGCCGTGCACTATCGCACTCCGGATTGTCAAACAGGTATTGCAGCCATCCCTTGTAATTGCCGCCGTAGCCTGGCACGGTTTCCTCGGAGGCAACCAAGTACCGGGTCTGGCTGTCTACCACGGCACAGGTTTCGATGGTGGCCATCAGGCAGGTATCCATAAAGAGAAGCTCCAGGGGCACATTGGCATCGTCCAAGGCTCTGCCCAAGTCTTCCAGGGACATGACGGCACTGTTGTGCAGCTCATCCAGGATAACGCCTTCCATGCTTCCACCGCCGTGATCCCATATGGTCAGCATGTACCGATCAGCCGGATAGTTTTCCTGCCCCCAGCGGATGAACTCAGTCAG
The DNA here is from genome assembly GCA_963627465.1 of Phocaeicola dorei. Lineage (GTDB taxonomy): Bacteria > Bacillota > Clostridia > Christensenellales > Aristaeellaceae > CAKUFA01. Next base: position 48,301 of record CAVGBO010000002.1, on the reverse strand, counting down.
GGTCTCTGTCTGTGCCATGTTGCTGAGGGGACGCTCTTCCACGAGGGTGAAGCCGTTCTCATCATACTTGTAACGCTGCAATCTGTCCGTTGCAATGTCAAACCCTAGCTTTTCTTTTGTTGACCAGGCCTTAGCACCACCGGTTTCAATCAGCACATTCACCTGCTGGTTCGCCAAGGTTTTGCTGATCTCCAGCAGGTTTTCGGTTGCCATGCCGTTCTTGCTTTCCAAATCCGTGCCGCACAGGTAGATCATAACAGTCCATGCCGCACTCTCTGCTGCTTCGGCACTTTCCTCTGCCATGACGGGCAGAGAGGAAAATGCAAGCAGTACCACCAGGCAAAGGCTTAACCACTTTTTCATCCGGCTCATGATACACGCTCCTTCTCTGATGGACAATTTTTCCGTGAAGAGCTCCAATATGGGATTATAGCAGACGGCAGGAGAAACCGAAAGAGCTGTGCTGACGAAACGAAAATAAACATGACAAGCATGCTTGTAATTCTTCAATGTAACGAAAATATTTCCAATGCGTAGTTTGACACAGCCATTATTTGCTTGTATAATGATAGCGTGAATATCCGTACGTATTTGTATGATACAAATGGTATTCATCGGGCGTGGGTCTTCTTTGTTGAAAGAAAACCGCAGCACGGTTACGGCATTGCCTGCCGAAACAGTGGGCTTGGCAGACAACAGCAGTCAGGGGGCGAAGGTATGCAGAAAAAGAACGCACTCGAAGCAGCTTCCGCCTTTCAGGACGATGACAGTGACAGCGGCGTATCCTACGGCTGCGTGTTCTGCCTGACAGGCAAGGAAAAGCAGGTGGCGGAAATCATTCAGTTGGCCTGCCCTGAAGCCAAAGCCATTACCATGCGGAAGACAAGGTACAGAACCTGTCATAAGGTAAAAACCTTAGAAGAAGTCATTGTCATGCCCAGCTACGTGTTTTTCAAAGCCCCATCTCAGGCAGAGCCGCTGGCACAGTTTCCCCGTCAGGATGTGATCCGCATCCTGACCACAGACAAGGGAGAATGGCGGCTGGCCGGGGCGGATGAGCAGTTTGTCAAGTGGCTCTTCCACTATGATGGACTGTTGGGACTTTCCCAAGCCTTCAAGGAAGGGGATCGCATCAGGATCGTATCCGGTCCCCTGAAGGACATGGAGGGAAAGATCACTCGGGTGGACAAGCGGGGATGCAGCGGACAGGTGGTGCTTACCTTCAATGGGAAGGATGTTCCTGTGTGGCTCAGCTTTGAAATGATCAACACTCTGTAGAACTTGCGATGGGAGGAGAAATCCTTGCCGCACCATCATCATCACAGGCACAGACGGCTTTCCGGCGGTGCCATTGCTGCCATTGTCGCAGTCATTGTGCTGGCCTATGTGGGCGTTCTGTTTGGGGTTCAGGCAGTGGGCAGCCGCATTGAGCAAGCCAACGGTACGGAAACCATGGGATCGCTGGATGGCCGCTTCACGGACAATGCCCTGACCATGCAGTATAACGGCCGCACCTGGACCTACCGGGAGAAAGCCTTGACCAACATTCTGCTGATGGGCATTGACTGGGAAGATACGGTAGAGGACGATACCAAACGGTATGCCGGGCAGGCAGACTTTCTGCTGCTGATCACCCTGGATCGGGTGAACAAGACGGTGTCCACCATCCAGCTGGACCGTGATACCATGACGGATGTCCGCATCTACGGTCCCTTCGGCAACTACACCGGCATTCAGACCTTGCAGCTCTGCCTTTCCCATGCCTATGGCAGCACCGCTGCCGAGAACTGTGAAAACACGGTTTGGGCTGTCAGCCGCCTGCTGGGGAACATCCCCATTGACGGATACATCGCCTTGGACATGAGTGCCATCACCATCCTGAACGATACGCTGGGGGGCGTGACGGTAACGCTGGAAGATGACTTCTCCCATCTTGATCCCAGCATGACCAAGGGCACCACCCTGACCCTTCACGGCATGCAGGCTGAGTACTACGCCCGGGGGCGTATGGATGTAGGCGACGGTTCCAACGTGAGCCGTATGCGCCGCCAGCGTGCCTTCATCAACGGCGCAGAGGAGCTGCTGGTGCAGGGCATGAACAAAGACCTGAACTATGTAGGTTCTCTCTTTGACGCCCTGTCCGACCACCTGACCACCAACATGGAGCGAGGATGGCTGATTAACAAGGCCTACGCCAGTCAGGAGTATCAACGGCTGGAAACCCAAACACCGGCCGGCAGCCGCAACATTGGGGAAGACGGCTTTATGGAGTTCCACGCAGATGCGGATGCACTGGGTGACCTGGTGACATCCTGCTTCTTTCAATAAGGTTGTCCACTGCTTTTGATTACAGAAAGGAGACTTATCACCATGATGAAGCGTGTACTTGGCATGGCACTTGCGCTGACCATGCTCACGGCAAGCGCATCTGCTGCCGTGTTTACCGATGCTCCCGGCACTCCGACCCAGGATCGGGCTGTTTCCCTCACTGCCGTTTGGCAGGACGAGGATCAGACAACCTATGACCTGAAGGACATGCCGGCGGATCAACTGACCATGAATACCGCCACGGACGTGTATGACTTCGTGTATGAGCAGGGCAATCGTCCTGTCCGCTGGTATCCGGAAGATACCCAGAAGGCCATTGAAGCCATGGTTAGCGTCAATCCTGATGTGCTGTACATGACGGAGTTCATGCGTCTCCATGCGGCAGAGGCAGAGGCAACCAGTGAACTGGATGCCACCATGACCCTGAAGATTGACTACCAGCCCGGTCAGTTGACCGTGGTGGTGCTGGGCGATACCTCCGACCCGGAGAACATCGTGTGGACGCCTGTGGAATCTCAGGTAACGGAAACCGGCGTTGTGACCTTCCAGATTCCTGCGGAGCTGATGAGTCAGCTGCAGGGCGAGGATCTGCTGTTCAGTCTGCTGACCGTGCGGCAGGGCTCCCGCGGCACCACCACGGTGGTTACTACGGAAGTGCCGGATGTGCTGCCCAGCAAGCAGGCGGAAGATACCACTCGCATTGTGGAGACCGTTACGGCGGACGGTACTGCTAAGCCTCACGATTTCGAGCTGGAGATTGTGCCTGAAACGAGCCTGATTCAGCGTGAGCTGACCCTGCTTGGTCAGTACGTGACCGAACAGCAGCAGCCTGCCTTGAGCTGGCTGCCGGAAGAGGATCAGAACCGTGTCCGCTATCTGCTTGGCACGGATGGAAATGACTTGATCGTGTCCGACTATGTGCCGCTGATCTCCAAGGATTTCCGTCCCACGGATGGTGACGCTGTGGGTTCCCTGTCCTTTGCTACTCCTTATCAGGAGGGGCAGACCATTGTGACGGCACTGGGCTTGCCGAAGGAAGACGGCAGCACCTCTGGCGGTGACGAAAGCCAGATGGACTGGATCGTGCAGCCTGCTACTGTCCGTGCCAACGGCGTGGTGGACGTTGTGTTCGACCAGTTGGCACTGATCGACATGGATACGGAAACCGGCCTGCTGCTGATGCTCAGCGTGCCCAATGCTGAGAAGTAAAATCTTCCTTTGGCGTATCTTATAGGTTGAATGACATCGAGCAGATCCACGCTATGGTTGATCTGCCCGAGAAGGATGTGCGAATGAACAACAATCAGAACGGATCGGCACCCAAGCAGGAGAAGGAGCAGCAGACAAGCGAAGCAAAATTGTTTGCTGAAATCCTTTCCCGCATGGACGCAAAGCAGGAGGATGCTGCGCAGACGGAGGCCGAAAAAGCACCCAAGACCATTGACTTGGTGGAGCTGTTTTATTACATGCTCTCCAAGCTGCACTTGATTCTGCTGGGCATGATCATCGGTGCCGTGGTGCTGGGCATGTATGCTTCCTATCGGGTGGTGCCCATTTATACCGCCACGTCCAAGCTGTACATTCTGGGCAACACAGGCACCGGCATTATGGCCAACCTACAAATCGGTACAGCCCTGACCATGGACTATCAGGAAGTGTTCAAAACCTGGGAAGTCCACCAGATGGTCAACGAAGAGTTGGGCACCAACTACAATTATTCTGCCCTGCAGAGCATGATCACGGTTTCCAACCCGGAGGATACGCACATCCTGTACATTACGGCAAGAAGCACGGATGCCCAGTTTGCTGCTTCGGTGGCCAATGCCTACGCAACGGCTGCCAAGAAGTTCATCGTGGAGACCATGAATTCCGATGAGCCCAGTACCTTCTCCATTGCCTTGGTGCCCGGCACTTCCACAGGCACAAGCATTACAAGCTATGTAATTCGTGGCATGCTGCTGGGTACGGCACTGGTGGTGGGCATTCTGGTGCTGATTTTCCTGCTGGATTGCCGTCCCAAGTCTCCGGATGATATTACGCACTACGCTAACATTCCTACCCTGGCAGTGATTCCGAGTAATCCGCTGCTGTCCGGGTCCAATGGCCGCAGAAGGAGGAGTAAGTCGTGAATTATCTGAACATTACCTCCTTCCCTGAATTGGATTATGCAGGCACGGAGGCCATGAACACCCTGTGCACCAATCTTTCCTACTGCGGGCCGGACATCAATACCATTCTTTTTACCAGCCGCTACGAACAGGAAGGCAAGTCCAGCATCACCATGAACGTAATGCGCACCCTGGCCGGCTTCGGCAAGGATGTGCTGCTGATTGACGCCGACCTTCGCCGTTCCACCTTGGCACGCCGGTATCGGTTCAGCTATACCAGCCAGGAAGCACCGGGGCTTGCCCAGTATCTGGCCGGTAAGTGCGATTTGGAAGATGCGGTGTATCAAACGGATCTGCCGGGTGCCTTCATTCTGCCTGCTGGCCGGGATGTGCTCAATTCCATGCAGCTGCTGGCTTCACGTGGCTTCGGGGACATGATGACGGCACTGAAGAACAACTTCGACTATGTTCTGGTGGATACGCCCCCTGCCGGTGTGATTGTGGATGCCGTGGAAATTGCCAAGCATTGCGACGGAGCTGTCATTGTGGTGGGCTACAACCGGGGACGCTCTCAGGAAGTAGGCGAGGTTGCTGCCAATATCGCAAAGACCGGGTGCAAGGTGTTGGGTGCTGTCATGAATGGCGTGGATATGAAGTCCTTCCGCAATCGGAAGTACTACTACCGCTCCGGACGTTATTCCACCTATTACCATCACTACGGCGACAATGAGGAAAAATAAAGCAAACTGAGGAAGAGGAGCCGAGGTGGATCGCAAATGACCCGTGGGAAACTTTCTGACATTCATCAGCATGTGCTGTGGGGCGTAGATGATGGTCCTCATCAGGAACAGGCCATGCAGGATATGCTGGAACAGAATGCCCAAGAAGGCGTTTCGCTGGTCTTTGCCACTTCCCACAGTGATCCTCAGCTTCATCCGCTGGATCTGACCCTGTATCGCAAGCGGCTGAAAGAAGCCAATGCTTACTGCAAGCAAAAGCAGCTCAACCTGCGTGTGGTGCCTGGCTGTGAAATCTTCTACAGACCGTCCATCGCAGATTTGCTGACGGAAGGAAAGCTGCTTCCCTTGGGGGACAGCCGCTTTGTACTGGTGGAGTTTGGGGAGCTTGTGACCATCCAGCAGCTGCAGGATGCGGCAGACAAGCTGTATCGTGGGGGCTATTCTCCGATTTTTGCCCATGTGGAACGGTATCGGTGCCTGAAGCGATCCCCGAAGAAGGCCATGCAGCTTCGAGAGGATTACGGGATTACCTTCCAAATGAACTGCCATACCATTACCCATCCGCATGGATTCATGGAACAGCTTTTTGTGTATCGGATGCTGAAGGCACACGCCATTGACGTGATTGCTACAGATGCCCACGACACCGTGCATCGTCCGGTGTGCATGAAGGCGGCCTATCAAGCCGTTGCCAATCTGTGCTCCGAACGCTATGCCAGAGAGCTGACAAGGTTCGGTCAAAAGCTTATCAAGGAATGAAAGACACCGATTTGAGCATTTCTCTTGTATGATGAAAGAACCGCTGGGCTTTTGCCTTGCGGTCTTTTTACCATCTGGGATACGGGGAGAAACATGATGGTTTCCCCTGACGGCGGGAAGAAACCCTTCCGCTTAAACGTTTCTATGGGCAGGGAATTGAACTGTGCTGAAATAATCTGCGCATGGCAGGGAAAAAGGAGGAGACCATGACCAAGCACCAATCTCGCATACCGGAGCTGGATGGTTTTCGGGTATTGCTGGTGTTTATCGTTAGCTGGTATCACATTTGGCAGCAGAGCTGGTGGACACCTCGCATCGGCAATGTATCACTGGACTTTCTGGTGCGCTCCGGATACATGCCGGTGGACGGCACCATTCTCCTCAGCGGGTTTCTGCTCTTTCTTCCCTATGCCCGGCACATGGTGCGAGGAGAGCCTTATCCATCCTGGCGAGGTTTCTATCGCAAGCGGATTGCAAGGATTGTGCCGGCTTACTACGCCTTTCTGCTGCTGATGCTCTTCGCTGTGGCGCTGCCTTGGAAACTGTATCACAGCCAAAGCTTCCTTTGGCGGGATCTTGTGACCCATTTCACCTTTACCTTCACTTTCCGTGCAGATACCTACATGGCTACGCCTCTGGGGGCTGCCTGCTGGACACTGGCCATTGAAATGCAGGCCTACTTGCTGTTTCCACTGCTGGCACGGTGTGCTGTGAAAAAGCCTGCCTGCACCCTCGCCGGGATGACGCTGCTGGGCTGGGGTTGGCGGTATGCCTGCATCCAAATGCTGGATGATTACGCCATGGTGGTAAATCAGCTGCCTTCCTTCCTGGATGTGTACGCCCTGGGCATGGCAGCGGCCATCCTCTATGTGAAGCTTTCCAGTCTGCCACGGGAAGGCTGGAAGAAGATCCTTTGGCAAGTCGGTGCAACGGTGCTGCTGGGGCTGTGTTTGGTGGGAACCTACTGGCTGCTGAAAAGTCAGGCTTCATCGCCGGACTATCCTGCCATTCAAAGCGGACAGATGATTCGCCGCTTCCCCTTTGTGCTGCTGCTCAGCGGCATGATGCTTTCACTGCCCTTCACCATTCGTCCCATTCGCTTCCTCATGGGCAATCGGGTCATGGGCTTCCTTGCAGGCATATCCATGAATTATTATCTGCTTCACCAAGTGGTGGCGGTGCACCTGAAGCGGCTGGGCATTCCGGCTTCAGTTTCGGCGAATCCCAATCAGGCGGGAGAAATGCCATGGCAAATGGAATATACCTATCTGTCCTTCGGCATTTCCCTTGCACTGGCGATTCTGTTTACCTATGCCATTGAGAAGCCCTGTGCGAAGTTCATCCTCCGCAGGGCGGCGAAGGAAAAGTCATAACATGAACCCGAGACATCTTTGTTTTCCTTGAAAACAGCTCCTATGTGTGATAAAATGCGTTCATCGAAAAGGGGGAGATTGTTTTGGTATGGTGGGAGGCAGGTCTGCGGTTGATCGTTGCGGTCATCGTAGGCTGCGTGATTGGCATTGAACGGGAGAAGAAGAATCGTCCGGCAGGCATGCGTACCCATGTGCTGGTGTGCGTAGGCGCGGCGACCATTGCCATTTTGGAGGCCTATGTGGTGGCAGATACCGTGGCACTGAATGCGACAGACCCGAACAGCGGCATTGGGGTCAGCATGGGTCGGCTTACGGCTCAGGTAGTCAGCGGCATCGGCTTCCTCGGTGCAGGTACGATTTTCATCAGTCAAAAGAAGATTGCTGGACTAACCACCGCTGCATCCTTGTGGAACGTGGGGTGCCTAGGACTTGCGGTTGGTATGGGCTATTATGCGCTGGCCGTGGCGGGTTGTGTGATCGTGATTGTGACCCTGACCCTGCTGCAGCGGGTGGTGAAGGTGAATTCCGTCAAGAATGTGGAAGTCAAGTTTATCCACCGGGTGGAAACGCTGGCCTTCATCAATGCTTATTTTCAGGAAGCGGACATTCACGTGCTGGATGTGGACTTCCACGTGGAGAACAAGGGCAAGTACAATTTGTATACGAACGTGTACACTTTGGACATGCAGGGCGGCACTACCTACACGGATATTGTGAACCACCTGTCCGAGTATGCCAATATTCAGGCCATCCGTACACGGAACACGTAACACTTCTTTGGTCGACATTCCCCTCTTTTCCACCTTGGAAAAGAGGGTTTTTCTTTGCCGGGGCGAAAGAAGCTTAGTAAGGGATTTTGCAGGAAAGGAGCACCTTGGATGACGAGCCGAATCTTGTTTCTGGGTCAGGGAGGGGCACGCCTGGCGGAAAGCTTCCTGTGGGCTGCCGCCGCAGGGGTGCTTCATGCAGATGGGAAAAGTATGGAGGATGTACAGATTCTCTGTGCAGATGAAACGCCGGAAGCCCTTCAGCGCTTAACACCCCAGCTAGAAGCTTACCGGCAGGTGCGGAGCATCATGCCGGCGGATGCAAGCTGGCCGGGATTTCGTGCTGCTTTGACGGTGACCCCTTGGGAGACAGAAAAGCATGAAACGAGCCGGCCGAAAACGGAAGAAGAGGTACTCCTTTGGCAGGCACTGACGGCAGGCGACGATGTGTCAACCCTTCAGCAAAAGCAGAAGGCGATTGATTTTGCCATGATGCTTCAGCACCTGACGGAAGACAGCCGTCTCCGGCAATGGCTGGGCGAAAACCCGGAAACGCTGCTCCTGTGCGGCTATGCCGATGATGAAGACACGGCTGCACGACTGCCGCTGCTGACCCAGTATCTGAGGGAAATCATGAAGACCATCCGTCTTGGGGTGCTGCTGTTGCTGCCGGAGCAGGACGAAAATCGGCAAACGGCGGAGGCACTCCTTCAGCAGGATGGCTGGCAGCAGGATGCTGCCTATCTGCTGGGCATGCCGGAAGATTGCTGGCAGATAGGAAGTATAGTTGAACCGAGATTGACGGATTGGCTCAGCATCCGCTGTGCAGTCCACTTCTTCTGTCAGGATGGACAGGGATGCTTTACCTACCGTACAGGAGAGCATTGGATGTCCTGGCGGATGTTTGGCGATGCGGAAAAGGAATACCGGCAGGGGTATGGGGCATTGCTGCGCCTGGCACTCCTTGCGGAGGGAACCGTGAATGCCACCGTTACCGCCGCCTTGCAGGGAAAGAATGTGCTTCAAGCCCGGGGCATGGGCTGCGATGTGGCACTCTATCGGTACGTGAAGAAATTACTACAGGGAGAACAGAAAAAGGAAACTTGGCAGGCGGTGATGACCCTCCTTCACGGCTTTGCGGCGTGGATGGAGCAGATGACCTCCGCTGTTCCCACTGCCATGCGGAATGAAGAAACCCAAAGAGCCATGCAGTTGTCCTCCGGCGAAAATTACAGAAAGCTTCTGGATGCTTACGGCAGTTGGATGCTGATGGAGGAAGAAATCCACCGCAGCGGTATGGATACGGAAAGTGTTGTCCGCCGAGGAGAAATACAGGAAAACGAAGCGGATGAAACCCTGCGCCTGGCACGGGAGCAGCATGATGAGGTGCTGCGGCTGGAAGGTAATCAGCGTGTGTGGGACAGGCGCACCGGGGGCATGGCTAAACTCCGTTTGATGGAACAGATGGAGGAAGGTATTGAAGCGGCCATTGACAGAGAAGAAAAGCAGGTGCAGGCAGATCGGAAGGCACTCAGCATGGATACCGAAAATTTGTCCCTTCGGCACAGCCTGCATCGATTGGAAAATCATCTCCGGCTCCTTCGTGCACAGTTACAGCGGGTAACGGCGGATCAAGATGCAGGGGAAGCGGAGCAGATTGACCGTCTGCCGCCGGTACTGCCGGAAAATGAAAAGCCGGAGAATGGGCTGGTGGACAGCAGTCTATGGACGCAAATGCATGCCTTGAAGTCCACAGAAGAAGTTCGTGAACGAAAAACCCTTTGGGCAGAAGCAAGCCAGTTGTTTCCTAGTGCCGTGCAGGGAGGGAAAAGCGCATCCGTCCAGGAAGTGCTGCAAACAATCGTTGACAAGAAGAATGAGAAGCCGCCAGAGGAAGGAACATCGCCGCTTGGCATTTTGCTGGAGCGTCTGTTGCGTGCAGTGCAGGAGGAAACGCCATGAAGAAACAGGGACAAGCAAACGACAGTATGGTTTTCCTGCCGAGAAGAATCGGACGGTTTGCCTTGGGCGAGGGGGAAGGCTTTGTTCCCTGCAAGGTGCAGAAAAGCGAACAGGCCATGCTGGGCGGAACGGATTTGTTCCGCCGGGAAAAGCTGCTGATACGAGCATTGCAGGAAGAAGCTGAATCCCCGGAAGTATGGGCATGGCGCAGACTTATGAGCCTGCTCTTGCTGTGGGACGGATGGGAAACAACGGATACGCTGCGCTTCCATGACTTTGATGAAGAAAGGCCTTTGACGGCGGCCATCCTCAGCACAGCAGATGAAACCAGAAGACAGGAAGGCCTGCGTGTGCTTTGCCTGCATCACGGGGAACAGGTGACACCCATTGCTTTGGGGTCAAAAGCCGTGACAGCGGTGCCGATTCCCCTGACCATGCAGGAAACATGGCCGGATCCCATGCGGCGGATCCTGGGGCAGGAAAATCCCTGCCTGCAAATGCATGATCAGGAACGCATCCTGGCAGAGAAAAGGCTGGAACAGATTATTCAATCCTTGCAAGAGGAAGAGCAGGCCAAGCCTTTCAAGGCATTTCTTCACACGCTTCAAGATGTTGACGATGCGGCACGGGAAGCAATCAGCGATGACCATGAGGAAACACAAGCGGCACTGCTGATTCGGGTGAAAAGCGTCTGCGGCCTTGATGGAGAGAAATACTTTCATGACCTGACCATGCAGGAAGAAAAGCTGCATTTGGGAAAAGATGACGTGTTCTTCCATTGCTTTGGCGTACATGATGCAGCACTGGAAGAGGCGGTGCAGGTGTGCCGGACGTATGCATGGCAGGGGAAACCTTTTGCGAGAGAGGACGGACAGCAAGGGCTGAGTCCGGTTTACATGCCAGGAGAAGAGGAAGCACTGGCGACACTGGCAAAGGAAATTCAATTTCTGGAGCAGCATGCACCGCAATGGCGAAAAAGTCTGGGTGAACGGTTGCAGACGTGGGCGAAGGAGCATCCGTGCCTGTCTGCCCTTCGCAATTTGCTGCAATCAGCCGGAGAAGAAGCAGTGACAGCGTCCCAAACCCAGCAGACCGAAATTCTGCTGCGGGATGAGGATAAACAGACGGCACCATGCGGATTCCGGTGGCTGATGGAGCAGGCTTTGGGTGAAAAACTGGCTTGTGCCGGGGATGTCTTTACCCAAGGGCTGACACTGCTGCCTCATGATGCGCCGGAGGATGCATCCTTGGGAGAGCAGGTTCCGGTGAAAAATGCATTGTGTCCCATGACGGCAGACTTTGCGGCGGCTGTTGCCGGCGGTGATGCTGTCATATGGGATGCAAAGCAGCCTTGTGTTTTCTTTGATGGGAAAGCGTACACGGCAGCGATCAAGCTTGCCGGACAGCAGGCGATTACGCTGACAAAAACCTATGCAACGGAAGACGTGCTTTCCCTGCGGCGGGAGGAACTCCCCACCATGGGCGTGTGGCCGGGCATGGCACTGCCGAAAGAACGGTGGCATTGTTACGCCACATTTGTTCATTGGCCGACCAACACGGAGGAATTGAACCTTTCTGTGAAAATGCTCCTTGACGGCGCATGGCAGGAAGGTCGGCATCACATGGCAGAAGACGGCGGTCAGTGGTGGCTTTTGCAGACAAAAGCATACCCAAGGGCGTTTTGCGTTCAAATCAATGGGCATGATATGGGCATTTTGCCGGTTGCGGTGCAGGAAAGCCCCATTCCGGCAGGCGAAGCCGTGACGGCAGCAGTGGATATGGGAATCGCCGGCACGTCCATGCTCCTGAAGCAGGGAGACACCTTCTTGGATACAGGAAAAATACCCGGTATGCAGCTGATGCTAGCAGGGACGGGCAAAGACTTGGCAGCGGCTGTGCTGCCGTCTTCGCCGTTGTTGCCCACCATGCCGTCGGCAGAGGAAATCAGCGGAGACGGGCAAACGCTCTTCGAAGACGGAAGAATGTTCCGCGGGGGAGAACCGGCATCCAACGTGACCTATGGGCTGAAATATGGCACGACCGGAACGGCCATGGGCAGACCGAGAGCAATGTATCTGCGTCAACTAATGACGGAAGGCAGCTTAACGGCTGTGCTGCACGGGGCGGACAGCATCCAGTGGCGATTTGCCGTGCCCACGGGCATGGCAACCGACGGGCGGAAAACCTGGCAGGCAGATATGAAGAGGCTGGCTCAGCAGGTGGCGGAACAAACCGGCTTGCCGGCGGCGGCCGTTACCTTTGCCGAGGAGCATCAGGCAGAGCAAACCTATTTCCGGGAAATCGAAGGCATTCGTGGCGGCATGATGGTGCTGGACGTGGGCGGCAGCAGTGCAGAAATGACCCTGTGGCTGCAGGGTATTTCTCAGCCGGTGACAAGCTGCTCACTGCCCTTGGGCGTGCAGATGATGCTGCTGGAAAGCCTGACGCACCGTGCATCCCTTTTGCATGAACATCTGCCGGAGGGGCCGGAGACTTTGCAGCAGGCCATGCAGAGCCTTGCGGAAAAGTTGGAAGGGGGCATGACCAGCCTGAAGGCCATGCAGCGAGGACAAATGGAGTTGGATGCCTTCCTTGGGGCTTTCGGTAGGGCTGTGATGCGGGCACCGAGTGAGATGGCCAATGGATGCATGCTCATTCGATCCGAACTGTTGATTCACGAGGCCTTCTTGCTGACGCTGGCAGGCCTGATGCTGGAAGGCACTTTTCAGGATGCTACGCTGAACGACCGGCTGCCGCCCTACATGGAGCTTTGCTTTGCCGGGCGTGGGACTGCCGGGATTCAAGACACGGATGAGATGACCCGGCAGAAGCTGAAACAGTTTATTCGGCTGGGCATGAGCAGCAACCATCCGACACAGGATCATCCGCTGATTTTCAGTAAAAATCTCAAGCAGGAAATTACGCTGGGGCTTATGCGCATGAAGCGGATGCAGGAAGAAATTCCGGACGTGCCCCAGGTACGCAAGGGACAGGAAGCCATCATCCTGCCTGTACCCGTTGTGCTGGAACGATTCCTGCTGCAGCTGGCGGCATTTTTTCCACAGGAGTCGGCATTGATTTTCCCGGAAAGCGTGGAAAATGGTCGGTTGACAGAGCCTATGCGCAGGCGTGTGATTCGTGCGGCGAATATGGGCGCAAAAGTGGATGCAGACCTGCTGATGCAGTGTGCAGCGGCCTTTATCGCCCTGAAGCAGCAGGAGGGAACAGCCTAAGTACAGACGGCGAAGTTTCACAGGGGAACTTTGGAAACACACTGGAAATTCCTTTACATCCATGCCGGGAAAAGGTATAATGAACACACTGCTTTGGGTCACTGCCGGCAGCTTTGGCGCCGGACAGTACTTGAACCCGTGCAGAATTCAATAGCGTAGGGCATCCGATATCGGAGCCTGAACGGAGGAAAACCAATGGAAACAACCAAGAAACCCGGAACGAAAAAGACGGATCTGAAGCGGCTGTGTCTGATGGGGCTTTTCGTGGCACTGATCTTTCTGCTGGGACAGACACCTTTGGGACTGATCCCCCTGGGCTGGTGCAACGTGACGCTGCTGGTGATCCCTGTAGCAGTGGGCACTCTGTATATGGGACTGAAATGCGGCCTAGGTCTGGGGCTTGCCTTTGGCATGACCAGCTTTCTGTCTGCGTTGCTGAAGCCCTCTGTCCTGGTGGGCACCCTGATGGGGGCAAGCCCGGTGCTGACGGCCGTGATGACCTTTGTGCCCCGGCTGTGCGTGCCGGCGGTGATTTATTTCGTGAACAAAGCTCTGGAAGGCAAATGGCGCAAGGCTTCTATGCCGGTGGCATGCGCCTTGGGATCCTTGACCAACACGGTGCTGTACCTGGGCATGATGCTGCTGTTTTATACCATGCTGGGCATTGATAATGCCAAGGTGCTGGCAGCCATCGGCGCAACGGCCGGCGGCGCAGGCCCTGCAGAAGCCGTTGCGGCAGCATTGATTGCACCGCCCATTGTGGCAGCTATTCGCAAGGTCGGCCGCAAAGCATAACAAACATTGCCGGGTAAGGCGAAAGCCCTGACCCGGCAAAGAATTTTCCCGATATCGTCGGGTTATCATCGGAGGATGATCCCCATGATTTTTACCATGGATATTGGCAATACCAACATGAAGACGGCGCTGTTCGACGGCGATCAAATGGTCAATTACTGGCGGGTGAGTACCAACAAGCAGTATACCTCCGATGAATACGGGATTCTGCTGTGCAACCTGTTCGCCCATGAAGGTGTTGACCCTGCGCAGGTGGAGGGTATTGCCATCTCCAGCGTGGCACCTACCATTAACTTTACCATTGAGCATATGTGCCGGAACTATTTCCATCAAGCTCCCATGTTTGTGGGTCCCGGCATCAAGACGGGCATTAACATTCGGTATGAAAATCCCCGGGAGCTGGGATCGGATCGAATTGCCAACGCGGTGGCCGCCTATGCGGAGTACGGTGCTCCCTGCATCTTCATTGACTTTGGCTCTGCTACCACCTTCGGTGTGGTAGATGAAGGAGGCACATTCCTGGGCGGGTGCATCTGCCCCGGTGTGAAGCTGGCTTCGGAAGCACTGGTCACCGGCACGGCCAAACTGCCGAGATTTGAACTGACCCGCCCTGACCGGGTCATTGGCCGCACCACCCTGACCAATCTCCAATCCGGCATGTACTACGGCTATGTAGGTTTGGTGCGGAACATTGTGCGGAAGATGAAGCAGGAGCTGGGCAGAGAGGCTACGGTTGTGGCTACCGGCGGCATGGCACTGCTCTTCAGCGAGGATGCCAAGTGCATCGATAAGCTGGATGGCCTGCTGACACTGAAGGGACTGCGGCTGATTTATGAGCGGAATCATGAAGGGACTGTGGTGAAATGAAAGAATTGGTCATGGGCTTTCTGGGCTGCGGCAACGTGGGCGGCGGCGTGTGGAAACTGCTGCAAGGATATGCGGATGAACTGGCTTGTCAGCAGCACCTGACGATTCGGGTAAAGAAGGTGCTGGTGCGCTCTCTCAATAAACAGCGTTCCTGCGATGTGCCCCGGGAGATCCTGACCGATAACCCGGACGATGTGCTGCTGGATCCCGAAATCACCTTGGTGGCGGAGTTCATGGGCGGCGAGCATCCGGCAACGGAGTACATGCTGAAGGCACTGGAAAACGGCAAAACCGTGGTAACCGCCAACAAGGTTGCCTTGGCATTGAATTGGCATCTTTTGCAGGCTGCGGCGGAAAAGAACGGCGTAGGCCTGTATTATGAAGCCAGCGTGGGCGGTGCCATCCCGATCATCGGTGCCTTGACCCAGTCCCTACAGGCCAACCGAATTTCCTCGATTATGGGGATTATCAACGGCACCACCAATTACATCCTTTCCCGGATGACGGAAAACGGAGAGGACTATCAGGCGGTGCTGGCGGATGCCCAAAAGCTGGGCTTGGCGGAGCCTGATCCCACCAGCGATGTGGAAGGCATGGATGCAGCCTATAAGCTGTCTATCATGGCTTCCTTGGCTTTCCATACACGGGTGACCTACGACAAGGTATACCGGGAAGGTATCACCAAGGTGACGGCTGCGGATATTGCCTGGGGCAAGAAAATGGGTTATGTGCTGAAACTGCTGGCAGTGGCCAAGCAGGAGGGCAGCAAAGTGGAGGTACGGGTGCATCCTACCTTCCTGCCGAAGGAGCATCCTTTGGCAGGGGTGAATGGCTCCTTCAATGCGGTTTACCTGTACGGCCATGCCTGCAAGGAAATGATGCTGCAAGGCCGTGGGGCAGGGGACATGCCCACCGCCAGTGCCATCGTGGGGGATATTTTGCAGGCTGCGAAAGCCGAAGGACACTATCCCTATCCTACCTTTGCCAACACAGCGGAACCTGACCCGGAGACTATCTTTGATGATAACTGGACAACGAAATATTGCATTCGTCTGTCTGCTGCGGATGGTGCTGATGCCCTCAGCGATGTGGCGGCATGCTTCGCAAAGGCGAACATTGCTATCGAAGGCATGACACAAACATCGGAAGACGGCCAGATGATGCTGGTAACAGGCAAAACCGAAGAGCAGGTTGTTCAGTCGGCGTTGAAGGAGTTGGATCTTTCCCTTTGCAAGGTGGAAAACCTGATTCGAATCGAAGCATAAAAATCGCCTCACGATGAAGCAGAAAGCTGCTTGACCGTGAGGCGTTCTTGTTACTTCAGGATTTCATCGATCTTCTTTAGTTCTTCTTCACTGAAGGGAGCGGCCTGCAGAGCCTGCAGGTTTTCTGTAATCTGTTCCGGACGGCTGGCACCGATGAGGGCGGAGGTTACCACCGGGTCACGGAGCACCCAGGACAGTGCCATCTGGGCAAGCTTTTGTCCACGGGCTACGGCGATTTCGTTCAGCTTGGCGATCTTCTCCAGCTTTTCCGGCGTGATGGCATCCGGCTTCAGATACCGGGGGTCATGAGCAGCACGGGAATCGGCAGGAATGCCGTTCAGGTACTTGCCGGTCAGCAGACCATTTTGCAGGGGCGCAAAGACGATGCAGCCAACCTTTTCCTTGCGGAGCACATCCGTCAGGCCGTCCTCGATCCAGCGGTTCAGCATGGAGTAGCTGGGCTGCTCAATCAGGCAGGGGGTGCCCAGGTCACGGAGTACCTCAATGGCCTTCTGCGCCTGCTCTGGCTTGTAGTTGGAGATGCCCACATACAGCGCCTTGCCGCTGCGGACAATTTGATCCAGTGCACCCATAGTCTCCTCAATAGGAGTATCGGGGTCGGGACGGTGATGATAGAACACATCCACATAGTCTACATGCATCCGCTTCAGAGACTGATCCAGGCTGGAGATCAGGTACTTGCGGCTGCCGTGATCCCCATAAGGCCCCTGCCACATATCGTAGCCGGCCTTGGTGGAAATGAACAGCTCATCCCGGTGGGTGTGCCAGTCCCGATCCATATGGATGCCGAAGTTCCGCTCCGCTTCCCCATAGGGCGGGCCGTAGTTGTTGGCCAGGTCAAAGTGAGTGATGCCGTTGTCGAAGGCAGTGCGCAGCAGACTCTGCTGTACACCGAAGGGGGTGATGTTGCCGAAATTATGCCACAGTCCTAGGGAAATGGCCGGCAGCATGACACCGCTGTTGCCGCAGCGACGATAGGTCATGGTATCATAACGATCAGGTGCAGGAATATAGTCCATTGGAATCATTCCACCTCCCGAATTTGGTTGCCTTTATGATAACGCAGCTGACGGAAAATGTCCATGATATTTTCGCTTTTCAAACATTACCATGGGAAATTCTTTGTTCATCCCGTTAAAAAGCAAACGATTCTGTAAAACGGTTGACAATCGTTCATGACGTGTCTATAATTGTGAACGGCTCATGAACAAATACAGGGAGGATTCCGAAATGAAAAAGGGTTCTAAGCTGGTTTCCCTTCTTCTGGCCTTGGTACTGACCCTTGGCATTTGCGCTTCCGCTTCTGCTGAGACGATTACCTTGAAGATCGCTCACAACTATGACTTTGTGACCATCCCCAATTCCGTGATTGAAGCGGCTGAGCGCCTGAACGAGCGTTATGCTGCTGAAGGCAAGGATATCAAGATCGAGTTCGAAACGGACTATCAGCGCATTAGCTGGACCGAGTACACCCAGAACCTGATCTTCGCCTACAAGAACGGCGACTGCCCTGACATCTTCTCTGTTAGCGATGTGCCCACCATGGCGGCTGTCGGCATGCTGCTGGACATCAGCGAGCTGAACACCGATGCTTTCGTTGATGGCGCATTCAACGCCTATACGGTGGATGGCGTGACCTATGCTATGCCTTTCGACCTGCCTGTGCGCGTGATTTATTACAACAAGCAGGTGCTGGTGAACTACGGCTGGACCCTGGAAGAGGCAGAAGCACTGCCCGCCAAGGTGGCTGCCGGTGAATTCACTTGGGAAGATTTTGTGCAGCTGTGCGCTGACGTGAAGAACGCAGGCGCCTGCACTTGGGGTCTGGCTCACCGTCCCGGTGCCGGCAACGACTTCTTGGACGTTCTGCAGACCTTGGGCGGACGCTACTATGATGAAAACGGCAAGTTGGTCTTCGATGAAGCCGGTGTGCTCCGCTTCTTCCAGTTCATCTATGACGCTGCCAACACCCTGGAAATCACTCCTCACGACCTGAGCCAGCAGGGCTGGCCTGCCATCAACACCATGGCTGGTGACGGTTCCTGCTTCGCCTACTACGGACCCATCTATTCTTCCACCTATGTGGCTGCCGCTGTGGAAAAGGATCCTGAGACCTTTGCCAAGGACGTGGCCTTTATGATGTTCCCTGCCTCCCAGTACAATGAAAAGGCCTTCGTGGTGGCTGCTCCTCAGGGCATGGCCATCAATGCCAACACCAAGTATCCTGAAGTCTGCAAGGATCTGCTGGCTGAGCTGGCCAACAATTCCTACGACCTGCTGGCCAACCACGCAAGCACCATCTTCACCCTGTCCTCTGTGAAGGCTGCTAACGAGCTGGAAGCCATCACCACCAACCCCATCGTGGCCAACACCACCTACATGGCTGACTATGCGGTGACCGTGCCCTCCATCGACGGCCTGAGCACCTACACCAGCGAACTGCACAACAACATCGTGCAGCTGGAGCTGGGTCAGATCACCCCTGAAGAAGCAACGGCCAACATGAAGGTGCAGCTGGAGCTGAATCTGGACGAGGACGAAATCTCTTTCGAGTGATTCGGTAGCTGACTGAAGCGACCGCCACTGAATTTTTCGGTGCGTCCGAATTGTTCAGTGGCGGTCTTGCGTTTTTATTGAAGGATGAGAGACGATGAAGCGAAAGAATAATCTGCAGGCTTACGCTTTCCTCACGCCTTTTCTGGTACTGGTAACGCTGCTATACATTCTGCCGGCAATTCTGACGGTAGTTATGGCATTTACCGGGCTGGACAAGACCTTTGAGTGGAGCTTTGTGGGCATTAAGAACTTCCGCCGGGTGTTCCTGGATCCCAATACCCCTACCATCATTGTCAACACGCTGATCTATGTGGGCGTCTGCATTACCGGCACGCTGATCATTGACCTGTTTTTCGCCATCATGACCACCTACTTTATCAAGTCGGAGCGGTCATCCAGCCTGTTCAAGGGGATTCTGATGATTCCCATGATTACTCCGGCGGTGGTGTATTCCGTGCTGTGGGTGTGGCTGCTCAGCTCTACGGCGGATGGCTTCTTGAACAAGCTGTTCATGGGACTGACAGGAACGGATACGCCGGTGAACTGGATTGCTAAGTATCCCATGCAGGTGGTTATCTGCGCAAAGCTGCTGACCAGCATTGCCTACGGCACCATTATCTTCTCCAGTGCCATCAAATCCATTCCGGAAAATCAGTTCAAGGCTGCCCGGGTGGACGGTGCACGGGAATGGGAGATTGTGAAGTCCATTATCCTGCCCAACCTGCGCTTTCACGTCATGTTCATCGCCCTGTGGGAAACCTTGGGACTGCTGACGGACTACGTGACCATCCTGCTGATTACCGACGGCGGCCCCGGCAAGGCAAGTGAAACTTGGGCACTGTCTGCCTATCACAAGGCCTTCATCGATGGCAAGTACGGCTACGGCGCTGCCATTTCCTTGATCCTGATTCTGGTGGTGCTGGTGTTGATGATTGCCATCAGCATTGTGAACGCACGCATGGAGAGGAGGAACGCCGATGCTTAAGCGGAAGCATGATGAAGCACGCCCCAGCTACGAAATGCGCAAGGAGCATATCGCCATCGGCGTGATGATCCTGCTGTGCCTGCCCATTCTCATCATCTACGTTTCCTTCTTTATTCAGGCCTTCTCTGTGGACGGACATTTCTCCTTGGAGAATTTCCGCTTCCTCTATGAGACCATTGTGATGGGTCAGTATACCGTGCCTGCCATGGGACCGGCTTTCGGCAATACGGTGCTGTTTACAGTGATTGTAACCCTGTGCGAGGTGGTGGTCAGCCTGATGGCTGGCTACGCCCTGTCCCGTATGCGGTTTACGGGCAGAAACTTCCTGCAGAAAATGCTGTTGATCCTCCGCCTGTTTCCTGGTGTGCTGCTGCTGATCGGCATTCTGTATGTGCTGATGTACGTGAAGCTGCTGAACACCCTGGCCGGTGTGGTGCTGGTGGCCATTGCGCTGCGCCTGCCCGGCTCTACCTTCATTATCCGCAACTTCTTCAATGACATCCCCCGGGATATTGAAAACTCCGCTCTGGTGGACGGCTGCAACAAGCTTACTGCCTTTTTCCAGGTGATTATCCATCTGGTGAAGCCGGGCATTGCCTCCATCAGCATGTTCGCTTTTATGAGCGCATGGTCGAACTACCTGCTGTTTAACACCCTGATCTTTACCAGCAAGGTGCCTGTGATGGCCACCTACCTGCGCAGCCTGAGCATGAATGATCAGATGATTGCCGACTACGGCGTGTTCTCTGCTATGGCACTGATTTACATGCTGCCGGTGCTGGTGTTCTTCGTCATTTCCCAAAAATCGCTTATGAAGGGCGGATTCTCCGGAGGTAAAGGCATATGATTCGCATTGAAAATCTTCGCAAGGAATACGACGCAAAGACCGTTGCACTGGATGGCATTGATCTGGTGTTTGAGGATTCCTCCTTTGTGGCGCTGCTGGGTCCCTCCGGCTGCGGCAAAACCACCACGCTGAACTGCCTGGCAGGCCTGCTGGAGCCTACCTCCGGCAAGATCTTCTTTGGGGACAAGGATGTGACCCATCTTCAGCCCAAGGATCGGAACATCGGCATGGTGTTCCAGTCCTATGCCCTGTATCCCCACCTGAAGGTGATTGACAACATTGCCTTCCCCCTGAAGCAAAAGGGCATGAAGAAGGAAGAGCGGTACGCCAAGGCACGGAAGGTTGCCCAGATGCTGCAAATCGAGTATTTGCTGGATCGGAAGCCTACCCAGCTTTCCGGCGGCCAGCAGCAGCGTGTCTCCATGGCACGTGCACTGGTGAAAGAGCCGGATGTGCTCCTGCTGGACGAGCCTATGAGCAACCTGGATGCACGGCTGAAGATCGAAATCCGTGACGAAATCCGCCGGGTGCAGCAGGAGACGGGCATTACTTCCATCATCGTGACCCATGATCAGGAAGAGGCCATGGCCATTGCCGATAAGATTGCCATTCTGGATAACGGCCGGATTCAGCAGTACGATACTCCTGAGCGGCTGTACCACTATCCGGCAAACCTGTTTGTGGCCAAGTTCATGGGCAATCCTCCCATGAACTTCATTGACGCGGCGCTGTCTGCTGACGGAAGCCGGGTTGTGGGTCAGGGCTTTGACCTGGCATTGCCGACAAACATGCAGCAGGGCGGCAAGCACTTTGCCGGTCATGCAGTGAAGATCGGTGTCCGTAGCCATCTGCTGGGGGTCAATGAAGAAAAGGCGCCCCAGTCCATGGAAATGCGGCTGCAAATCGTGGAAAACCTGGGCAAGGAGCTGCTGGTCTCCGGCATGGTAGGGGATAGCTTCGTTCGGGTTACGGTGCCGGAAAGCCACGAAAAGTTTGAGCGTTACCGTGCCATTACCCGCAGCGACAAACCCTATGTGTACCTGACCATGACGGGCGTGTATAACATCTTTGACACGGAGAGCGGCGTCAACATTGCATTGGAGAATGTGTAATGAATTACTTTAACAGCATCCGAGCCGATGCACCCCATCGGCTGTGGATCGGCGGTCATCGAGGCCATGCATCTGCCACACGGGAAAACACCATCGCAAACTTTGCTGAGGTGCTGCCCATGGGGGTGGACTACATCGAAATTGATGTGCAGCTGACCAAGGATCATCAGGCGGTGATCTTCCATGATATGGAGCTGGGAGACCGGACGCCGCTGAAGGGCTATATCCGGGACTATACGGTGGCGGAGCTGAAGGCAGCCTTCGAAATCGATACCCTGGAGGAGTCCCTGACCTGGTGCAAGGCGAATCACCTGCCGGCGCTGCTGGAGGTGAAGAGCCGGGAAGCCGTAATGCATCACGACATGCCGATTCTGGCACAGCGCATCGTGGAGGCACTGCAGAAGGTTGACTTCATGGATGAATGCGTGGTTTTCGGCATCAATCACTGGATCCTGCGCCGCGTGCGGGAGCTGGACAGCCGCATTCACATTGCGCTGATTGTTCCCCATGTGCCGGCAGACCCGGCGGCACTGATGAAGGACATGGAGGCAGATATTTATCTGTGCTTCATTGATAATCTGAGCCCTGAATTGGTTCGGGAGCTTCATCAGGCAGGGTATCTGGTGGACGGCAGTGTGATCAACAGCAAGGAACGGCTGAAGCTGGCCCTTGACTTTGGCTGCGACATGATTGAAAGCGATACGCCCGATCAGGCAATACGCTGGTATCAGGAATTGCTGGAGGAGGCAAAGACCCATGCTTGACGTACTGGACATTCACACCCATACCATTGCCAGCGGACACGCTTATAATTCCATTTACGAAATGGTACAGGCCGCCAGCAACATGGGCTTGGCACTGCTGGGCATCTCCGACCATGGCCCGGCCATGGAGGGGTCTGCCTGCAAGCATTATTTCCGCTCCAATCGGTGCCTGCCCCGGGAAATCATGGGGGTCAAGATCCTTTTCGGATGCGAACTGAACATCCTGGACTTCAACGGTACCGTGGACTTGGATGATACCTTTGCCAGTGCCCTTGATTACGGCATTGCCAGCCTGCACGATGTGTGCATTGATCCAGGCACCAAGGTGGAGAATACCCGTGCCTATGTGAAGGCTATGGACAATCCGAAGGTGCATGTGATCGGTCACCCGGACGACGGCACCTATGAAGTGGACTTTGACGAGCTGGTTCGGCAGGCTGCGGCGCATAAGGTGCTCATTGAGCTGAATGAAGCATCTGTGCGGCCTACCAGCTATCGGAAAAACGCCCGTGCCAATGCGGTGCAGGTGCTGGAAAAGTGTGCACAGTACGGTGCTAAGGTGGTGGTCAGCAGCGACGCCCACGTGGCTTCGGATGTGCGGCGTCACCGCTATGCACTGGAAATGCTGGAGAAGACCCACTTCCCGGAAGAGTTGGTGGTCAATCGCTCTGTGGATGCGCTCATGGAAGCCCTGAAGGAAAAGAACGACCTGTTTGCATGATGCAACCGGTTATGACGGTAAAAAAACGACGCCTTGATTTTCTCCACCGGACGGTGGTAGAATCTCCAAGGCGTCGTTTTGCCATCAAAGAATCAGGCATTGGCCTTTCGCTTGGCTACTTCATCACAGATGCGCTTGTATTCTTGCTCATCCAGCTTGTACTTCTTGGCGTACAGCAGATGGGAAATCAGCATCAGCACAAAGGGCAGCACGGACATCAGGATCAGCAGACCTCGGGTCTGGCTGTGCTGCACCTGGGATAGCACCTGATCAATCTCATCCAGCTTGGCGGCTTCTTCCAGCAGCCCCTGGGAGGCTTTCTGTTCCAAGGCAGAAATCTGGTTGGTGTAAGTCGTTACGCCAAAGATCAAATAGGTGATGGAAGTCAGGGCGGCAACAATGGCGGAGGCCAGCTTGGTCAGGAAGGGACGGAGGGAAGCGATAATGGCTTCGTCCCGCTCTCCGTGGCAGTACTCATTGTATTCCACTGTGTTGATGATGGAAATCATCATAATCAGGTAGAAACAGTATTGGCCGAAATTGGACAGCATGTAGCCCGTGGTGACAAGCCAGAATTTCAGGGTGCTTTGCCCCATGGCCAATCCGCTTAGCAGCAGCAGGGCGTAGCCGATGCCTGCAATGACCATCATCACGTTCATCAGCTTCTTCCGGGGAATCTTCCGGGAAATGGCAGGGTAGAAGATCATCAGGAAAGCGGTGGCGGCCATGCCTATCATGGTGAACAGGGAATACAATCCGCCCCGGTAGCCGAAGTCCAGATAAATGTAGGTGGAACCGATGCCGCCGGCAATGATGCCGTTGCTGATCTGCTGAATCAGGAAGATCAGGGCGATCCACAGCAGCTGATCATTTTGCGTTACAGTGGTGATGATTTTCTTGAAGCTGATGGGAGGAGCCTTCTTCCCCATGTCATCCCGATTTTCCTGAACACCGAAAATGGTGAAGCACAGCAGCAGCGGTGCCAGCAGGGCGGTGAACAGGGCAACACGGCCATAGGCAGTTTGGGTGTTGCCGCCGATGGCATAGGCACCGGTGGTCAGCAGGGGAATGAACACGCTGGCGGCAGTGGTGCCGATGCCGGCAAAGAGAGTGGCACGGGATGTGAAACGATTCCGGGTGTCCTCATCCGACCCGAGGGCGGCCACCATGCCCCAGTAGGAAATGTCGTGCATGGTGAAGGTGATGGAGTACATGAAGTACACCACGCCGAAAAGGATAACGAAGTCCCAACCCTGCAGGGTACTGTTGAAGGCAACATAGACCACAACGCTGGTCAGCAAAATACCGATGACCAGCCAAGGCTTAAATTTGCCGAACCGGGTGCGGGTGCGCTCAATGATATTGCCCATAATGGGGTCATTGAAGGCATCGAAGACACGGGCGCATACCATGATGGTGGTAATGGCAGACAGCTGGGCTGCCGTCAGGCTTCTGGTAAAGAGCACATACGTCAGAATAAAACTGTTGAACAGGGCATAGATCATGTCTCGCCCAATGGTACCAAGAGGGAACATCCACAAGTTTTTCCGTGTGCGCTTGTCGTCACTCATATGGCATAAGCCCCTTTCATGCGTTACGTCAAGTATAGCACGCAAAGAAGAAAATGGCAAGAAAAAGACCAAATAAAACAAAGGCGGGACGAAAAGGTGAAACTGATCGCACCGAAAGGCTATGAGGACTTTACCTGCATTGCAGGCGCATGCCTGCATACTTGCTGCAAGGGCTGGGAGATTGACATTGACGACGCTTCTGCTGAGCGATACAAATCCTTGCCCGGCCAGGTGGGGGATACACTGCGCCAATGGATGGAAGCGGACGAGGATGGGGTTCACTTCCGCTTGCAGGGGGAGGAAGAACGTTGCCCACTGCTGATGGAAAGCGGCCTGTGCAGACTGATTTGTGAGCAAGGGGAAGAGGTACTGTGCCAGGTGTGCCGAGATCATCCACGTTTTCGGCACTTTATGACGGACAGGATAGAAATCGGCTTAGGGCTGTGCTGTGAAGAAGCGGCCAGAGAGCAGCTGAGTCGAACATCCCCCTTCCATCTTATGGCCCTTGAGGATGATGGCGAACCACAGGAAGCCGATGAAACCGAGCAGGCCTTTTACCGCTGGCGGGAAACGTTGCTGGATGCAGCAACGGATCGTTCCATGCCGGTAGTACAGCGGGTGGCAACTATTGCTTCCACCACCGGGGTGAGGCCAGTCGAGCATGTGTCTGCCTGGGCGCAAAGGCTTCTCTCTCTGGAAATATTAACAGAGGAATGGCGAAACTTGCTGGAAAGGCTGAAAGTGTGGCAGCCCATTCAGCGAGCGGAAGCAGGGCTGGAACTGCCGTCGGAACAGTTGCTGTGTGCCCTGCTGTATCGCCACTTGTCGGATGCTTTGGAGGATGGGGAGGCGGCAGGTCATGCGGCCGTCAGCCTTTTCTTGTGGCAGCTGTGCATGGCACTTGCTGATATGACAGGGGCGAACACAGTGGAGGAACTTGCTGACCTGGCAAGGATCATGTCCTCGGAGCTTGAGTACTCCCAGGAAAATCTGGATGCACTTTTGCGTTGGACAGAGGAAGAATTGCTGGTTTGAAGGAATCGTAGACATTCGGAAAATTCAGCTGTGCAAAATCCGAAAAACTCGGTGCAGTTGCCCAGACAAACTATTGACACTGTTAATAATGGTCTGTATAATGGACATTATGGAAAATGTATTATTAGGTGGAAGGGGTGTCTTGGGATGGAGTCGTACCTGTTTCGCAACCTGGAAGCAGAACCCGATACGTTGGTTGTGGAAGGATGGCACAAGCCCGGTAGCCTGACCCGCTCCAGCGGCGCATGGATTCATGCAGCAGGCAGTGCCATGCTGGAAGCAGGAGATTATGAAATCAAGCCCCATGACCAGTGGATTTGGTTCGCCGTGGATGACGGTACTGTTGAATTGACGTGGCAGGAGAATACCCTGACGCTGAAGGAAGAGCAGACTTGTTTCCTGCCTGCTGGGGATAAGGGAGCGTCCATTCATTGCCCCACTCAGTGCCGCTGCCTGTGGATTGCTTTGGAAGGTCCTCTTGCTCCTATGGTGGTGCGGAAGATGGGTGCTCTGCTCCATATGCCCCTGAAGCAGGGAGCACTGCCCAGTCAGATTTACCTTGCCAAGCAGATTGTGCAGGTGATGGTGCGCCACAGTGGTACTTCCGATGCTACCTATCAGCTGCAGCACTTGATGTATGGCATGTTGGCCAGTCATTGGGGGCAGCCTGTGGCCATGGATGCTATGCTTTCCCACGAGATTGCCAAGGTGGTGGACACCTTGCGTGCCAATAAGTACAAGGATAATTTTTCTTTGGCAGAAATGGCGGCTATCTCCCGCATGCCTATGGAGACCTTCCGGAAGCGGTTCGTCAGCGAGGTGGGTATGCCGCCGCTGAGCTATGTGCTGCATTGCAAAATGGAGCGTGCCAAGGAACTGCTGCGGGAGCAGGATTACACGGTTCGTCAGGCTGGTGCAGAAGTGGGCATGCAGGATCCCTACCACTTCTCCAAGCAGTTTAAGAACATCGTGGGCATTAGCCCATCCGCCTTTATGAAGCAGGCGGCTCAGCCGGACGCCACGATCCGCCGTCACGGTGCTGAAAAGAAAAACAAGGAATGAGAACCTCATTGCCGAGGGAGGACTTCTGCAGGGAAGTGCCTCCCTTCATGTTTATCAGGAGGAAGAACCATGGATATTGATCGTGTTGTTCGTGCCCAGAGTGCACCCCTGCCGGAGGACATCCTTCGGCGTCAGGAAGCAGGAGATTTGGAAGGTGCTCTGCGGGCTATCCGTACCCGGTTGGAGCGTCCCGATCTTCCACAAATGCTGCGGGATCGCCTGTTGTGCGAGGAAGAGCGCATTCGTCGCCTGCCCACTCAATACCCGTGGAATCGGGCACAGGCGCTGGAAAAACTTCGGGAGCTGGTGGGGAACATCAGCGAAGATGATTTTGACCGCCTGGAAGACGAAGGCATGGTGGACTTCATCTACCTGCATGGGGAAAAGCGGTACTTTGTCCGCTTCCATCGTTCCCTGTACAAGCAGCCTAGATTCGTAGATCATCCTGATCCGGCAAATCCCTGGCTTGATCCCATGGTGAAGGAAATCATGGAGAAGAGCAAGTTGGAAAAGCAGATCACCTTGGATGTGAAGCTGTCTCTAGCGGCGGATCGCTTTGTGCCGGGAGAGTATCTGGCGCACTTGCCTTTTCCGTTGGAAGAATGCCAGCAGAGCAATGTGACGCTTCTGGAGGGCGCGCCTGACGGCATAACCCAGGGGGACAGCGGTGCACGGACGGCCTGGTGGCGGAAGCAGCTGGATCAGTGGCAGGATTTTCATCTGCGTTACCGCTACAACAGTTGCATTCACTATGCAGATCCTCTTCATCAGCCTGCGCCGGCGAAACCTCTGTATCCTACGGCACTGCCGCCTACGGCGCAGGATCTGGCGGAAGAGCCGCCCTTTATCGCCTTCACTCCGTATCTGAAATCCTTGGCGGCGGAACTGACCCAAGGTGCGGAAAGTCCGGTGGAAAAGGCTTGGCGGATTTATACTTTTGTAACGACTCGCGTGACCTACAGCTTTGTGCGGGATTATTTCCAAATTGATCATATCGGTGAATTCTGTGCCGTGAACCTTCGGGGAGACTGCGGCTTGCAGGCATTGCTGTTCATTCAGCTTTGCCGAATTTGCGGCATTCCGGCACGGTGGCAAAGCGGCATGAGCATTGATGAAGACTATGCAGGCAGTCACGACTGGGCACAGTTTTATCTGGATGGCTGGGGATGGCTCTTTGCAGACCCAAGCTACGGCGGCAGTGCCTGGCGTGCCGGCAACAAAGTTCGGCATGCCTTCTACTTCGGCAACATCGACCCGCTGCGTATGGCGGCCAACCGCCGCTTTGAAGCTCCCTTGGAGCCGGCAAAGCAATCCTTCCGTGTTGACCCCTACGACAATCAATCCGGTGAGCTGGAACGTACGGGGGCAGCAGAAGCCTTTACCGGCAGAGATCTGGACTGCGATGCAGTGATGGTAGATTGCCAATAAGGAAAAACGCATACAAAAAGCGGCTGATCGCACAAGCGTGCGACAGCCGTTTTGTTGTGGGTTGGTATGC
The DNA here is from genome assembly GCA_963627465.1 of Phocaeicola dorei. Classification (GTDB taxonomy): domain Bacteria; phylum Bacillota; class Clostridia; order Christensenellales; family Aristaeellaceae; genus CAKUFA01. Next base: position 19,932 of record CAVGBO010000002.1, on the reverse strand, counting down.
AGGTTTATTCGCTGAGCCGTTCCTTGATTTCACGGCCTTCCTTCAGCAGGGCTTTCATGGCTTCCTGATCCTCATTCCGAAGAGCGTCTCGGTAGGCAGTGAGCCGTTCCACAAGCCCTTCTACCTCGGGGAGAAGAGCATCACGGTTGTCAAAGAACAGCTCCGTCCACATATCCTCGTTCAGGCGAGCCACACGGGTCATATCGGCAAAGCTGCCGGCAGAAAAACCACGGTGCTTATCTGCCAAGGGGCATTTTACGTAGGCGCTGGATACAATGTGTGCCAGCTGGGAGGTGTAGGCAATCATTTCATCGTGGGTTTCCGGGGTGGTAAACTGCACCCGGCGGAAGCCGATATCCAGGAAGAAATTCCTCGCCTGCTGCAGCAGTGCCGGATCTGCATCGGCATAGGGGGTGAGAATCATGGAGGCGTGGTCGAACAGATCATCCCTTGTGTACTTGAAGCCGGAAAATTCCCGGCCTGCCATGGGATGACCGCCGATGAAATGCCAGGCGGTGTCCTTCACCAAAGGTTCGATGGCCTTGCAAATGACCTGCTTAACACCGCCGCAGTCAATGACCAGACAGCCCGGCTTGAAAAGGTGTGCATGGGAAGTGATCCAATCAATAATCGCCCCGGGATACAGCGCAACCAAAATGAGATCGCTGCGGGCGATGACCGCATCATCCGCCACGCCGTCAATGGCACCTAACAAGACTGCCTGATCCATGGTGGCAGTGTTCAAATCCACACCGTATACCCGGTGATCTGTGTGCAGCTTGATGGTGCGCGCCAGGGAGCCGCCAATCAAACCCAAACCGACAACAGAAATATCCATCCTACCGTCCTCCTATTGCAAAGGGGCACCGACAGTTATGCACAGTGCCCCTTTTGTTCAACTTACTGTTTTTCACACAGCTCGCAGAAGCGATCCACATCCTGCTTGATGACTTCCAGACTGGAGCGCCAGAAGTCCACACTACGTACATCAATGCCCACGCTAGCAGCCACATTGGCTACGGTGTCGGAGCCGCAGTAGCGCAGCAGGCGGCAATAATCATCCACAAAGGCCTCACCCTTCTGCAGGTACTGGGCGAATACGCCCTTGCCAAACAGCAGACCGAAGGCATAGGGGAAGTTGTAGAAGTTCAGTTCGGAAGAGTAATAGTGGCTCTTGCATGCCCACATGTAGGGATGACGCACGTCCTTGGCCAGACCATCGCCGTAGGAAGCATCCTGTGCACGGAGCATGGCATCCTTCAGTTCGTCAACACTCATTACATGGTCGGCACGGGTATCCACCACTTCATTTTCAAAGAGGTAGCGGCTGTAGATGTCCACCACCGTCTGTGTTGCTTCCATCAGGCTGTTTTCCAGCAGGGTGAACTGCTCCTCTTCTGTAGCAGAGGAAAGCACCTGATGCGCCAGCATGGTTTCGTTAAAGATGGATGCCGTCTCTGCCAAAGGCATGGGCGTTTCAATCATGCAGTAAGGCAGGCCAGCCAGGCAGCGATTGTGCCAAGCGTGACCCAGCTCATGGGCAATGGTGCTGACATCGGAGAAACTGCCCTGGAAGTTGGTCATCACCAAACTGCGGTCTTCGCTGTGCACGCCGGCACAGAAAGCACCGCCCGTCTTTCCTTCCCGGGGATACATATCGATCCACCGCTGCTCAAAGGCATTGTCCATAAAATCTGCCATCTTGGGCGTGAACTTGCCCATTTCCAGCAGCAGCTTGGCACGAGCTTCCTCAACGGTGTAGGTACGACCGCCGTGTCCTACGGGGGCAAAGAGATCATAGAAGGGAAGTCCGTCTTCATAGCCCAGGTACTTGGCCTTGGCACGCAGGTAGCGGCGGAAGTGGGGCAGATACTCCCGAATAGCCGTCCACATGGCGTCCAGCGTTTCCTGATCCATCCGGCTCTGATGCAGGGTCATGTCCAGCACGGAGTCGAATTTCCTTGCCTTGGCCAAGGTACGAGCTTCCATCTTGATGCTGTTCAGGCAGTAGGACATGGGCAGCTCGATCTTCTTATAGGAAGCGATTTCTGCTTCGTAGGCATCCTTACGGATGGAAGCATCGGGGTCATAGGCCATACCTCGAACGGCAGGCAGAGGCAGATCCTGACCACGGTAATGCACCGTGTGGTTGGAATCCAGCTTGTCCCGCAGCTGGCTGAAGGCAGTGCCGCCGCTTAGCCGCATTTGCAGGATCCAGGGTTCAATATCCGCAGGCATCAGGTGATCTGCTTCAGCAGCCATCTCACGCAGGGCAAAGGCCACGGCCTGCAGCTTGGAGGAAGCGGCAATCAGCTCCTCCAGGTTAGCAAGACCGCCGATGTAACGGGTCATGGCGGACTGCAAAAGCCGCAGATCATTGTAGATCAGGTTCAGCTTATCTTCATACCGAGCGGCATCCATGTTGTTCGCATCCACGGCCAAGGTCATGCTGGCGAAAAGGGACAACTTCTCCAAGAGACGGTTGATCTCCTCATAGGCATCCATGAGGGATTCCAGCTTGGCAAGGTCATCACCGGCGGTTTCCAGCAGCTTGCCGAAGTCGGCGATTTTCTCCTGCAAGGTTTTCAGATCAGCCTCGTACTTGGGGTCATCGAATCCGGTGTAGAGAAAAGATAGATCCCAACGATCATTCATGGTCAATTCCTCCTTTATTATAACGGCAGGGTTTCCTGAATGGGATAATGGAGTTCCGTAAGCCGTTTGGTTGCTTCATTCCATAGGTTGGTATCTTTCAGCATGGCGGGGTCATGGGCATCAACACCGATGATTGCCCGGTTGCCCTTACCTGACAGGTGGGACCAGAAATCTCTGCAGGGATATCCCCGGTCATGACCAGTCAGCTGACTGTCCAGCCCAAGCAGATTATATTCCAGCGGCACATCTGCCTCTCTGGCAGCCTGGGCAATGATGTCGGCGGCCTGCTCGCACACCTTGTCGAAGACCGGACGGGGACGCATGTACAGATCCGGGTGGGCAACATAGCAGAACAGTCCTGTCTGCAAGGCTTCGGCAACGGCTTCCGCATAGCGAAGCACCCCGTCATCCGTTGCACAGCTTTGCCCTACATAGGGGTGATCTTCTTCGCTTTCCAGGTAGTGTTCGCCAAGAATGTAGTATTCCATGCCTGCATCTCGCATGCGTAGTAGGTGATCCTTGTAGCGGGGAAAATACTCGACTTCCAGACCCATGTGCATTTCGATTCGGTCCGCATACTTGGCACGGAGGGATTGCACGGAGGCGATATAGTCCGGCAGATCTTCCATGCTCATGCGGATGTTGCTGACAAATCCGGAACGGAAAGGCCAAGGTGTGTGGTCGGAAAAACCGAGAACGGTAAAGCCAGCATCCAGGGCGGCGAGCACGTAGGCTTCATCAGTCCCGACGGCATGGTGGCAGCGGGTGGTATGGGTATGATAATTTGCTTTGCTCATCAACAAGCAGCGCTTCCTTTTTTATGGGTTGCTAAGCGGTCAAGCCTGTCGTAAAAGGCAGACCGCAAGCGGATCGGATATCATTGTATCATAGGAATAAAAGCGGGACAAGGAAAAAATAAAGAAGGCAGTCCGCAGCAAATTGATATGCTGCAGGCTGTCTTCTGAAAAATTATGCATTCGTTTCTGTTTTTGTGTCCAACACCTGATGTTGCTGACGGAGGGCAGCAAGGCAGTTTTCCTTACTGCGCTCAATGTGCTTTCTTGTCAGCTGCTCAAAGTTTTCCAGATCACGCTGCTCAATATAGTCTACCAGCTTGTAATGCTCCTCGTGCGCCTGCGGACGGCGATTCTCCTGCCGGATGGACAGGGCAGAGAAACGGGTGATGAACTCATCTTGCCCTTCCATGACCCGAAGAATCCGGTGCTGATGGGACAGTGCCGTCATGGCACTGTGGAAAGCACGCGCCATGGGGGACAGGGTGTTGATATCACCGGAAGCCATCACGTCGTCCATTTCACGCAGGCGGGCACGGAGCCCTGCAATATCCTCGGCGGTGGCATTTCGAATGATGGCCGGTAGGGTCAGCATCTCCAGTGCATTGCGGATGGTGTAGATTTCTTCCACATCGGTGATGGAAAACGCCCGTACCACCACGCCCCGGCGAACCTCATACTCCACCAGACCGTCCCGCTCCAGTTTACGCAGTGCCTCCCGCAGAGGCGTCCGGCTGATATGCAGCCGTTCCGCATAGTCGGTTTCCACAATGCGTTCGCCGGCAGGGATTTCTCCGCTGACAATGGCGTGCTTGAGGACTTCGTAGGCGATCTCACGAATGGGTCGGCTTTCCATCATGGGTTGGAATTGCAGGGTATTCATGCCGGATCACACTCCTGAATATGGAAAGCACATGAAGTATTTTGCATGTACTTTGGATACAAGAATAATACAATTGAAAAAACATGTCAAGAATTGTTGCAAAAATAACAAAAAAGAGGACAGAAATGCAGGAAATGAATCAATAATAGACCAGATCCGACGGCTTTACAGGGGAACATCACTGTGCTATAATCCTCTGCGGTTAACAAGCAAGACCTTTAAGAACAGTCCTGTGAGGCTGGCAAGGTGCGCGAGAAACCCTTTTGATGAGCATGCGCCTCTTCCTGCCAAACAGGGAGAGGCTTTTTTTGTACGACGATGTACAGGAAAGGAGCAAAATATGGCAAGTGGTATTCCGAAGGCGCAGCTCATGGACGGAGAAACCATGCAGCGTACACTGACCCGGATGGCGCATGAAATGATGGAACGGCTTATGCCCCTGGAACAGGTGGTGCTGGTGGGCATCCGCCGCAGAGGCGTGCCGCTGGCAAACCGACTGAGCGAGATTATTGAAAAAACGGAAGGCGTGAAGGTGCCTGTTGGCGAGCTGGACATCACCATGTATCGGGATGATCTAAGCAAGCTGTACGATCAGCCCAAGGTCAGTGACTCCAAGCTGCCGGTGGATGTGAACGGAAAGACCGTCGTGCTGGTGGACGACGTGATTTACACCGGTCGTACCGTTCGCGCAGCCATGGACGCTGTGATGGATCAGGGTCGCCCTGCAAAGATTCGCCTGGCGGTGCTGATTGACCGGGGACACCGGGAACTTCCCATCCGGGCAGACTTTATTGGCAAGAATGTGCCTACTGCCCAGTCGGAAAGAATTGGCGTGCAGGTGACGGAAATCGACGGTGGCGACGGTGCTGCCCTCTACGGCGCACAATAAGCGGATGATGACCGGCAGAGCAGCCGGAGTCATAGATGGTTTGGAGTTAAAGAAAGGGAGTATCGTCAATGAACAATGAGAAGCTTTCCCCCGGGAAAATGGCACTCCTCGGTTTTCAGCACATGTTCGCCATGTTTGGTGCCACGGTGCTGGTGCCTGCCCTGACTGGCCTGAGCGTCAGCGCAACGCTGCTGTTTGCAGGCCTGGGCACCCTGCTGTTTCATCTGCTGACCAAGCGGAAGGTGCCGGCATTCCTGGGCTCTTCCTTTGCGTTCCTTGGAGGATACTTCTCCGTGCGGGAGCTGGTAGAAAACAGCGGCACGGGTGCTAACTGGATTCCCTACGCAGGCATCGGCGTGGCATGTGCAGGTCTGCTGTATGTGATTTTGTCCATCCTCTTTAAGGCCTTCGGTGCTAAGAAGGTCATGCGCTTCTTCCCGCCCATTGTTACGGGACCCATCATTATCTGCATCGGCATTACCTTGGCTAACAGTGCCATTGATAACTGTACGAGCAACTGGTGGATCGCCATTCTGGCCGTAGCGGTGGTGGTTGTCTGCAACATCTGGGGCAAGGGCATGGTCAAGATCATCCCCATCCTGCTGGGTGTGGTGATCTCCTATGCGGCAGCGGCCGTCTTCGGTCAGCTGGATCCTGCAAAGGTGCAGGCACTGAAGGATGCTGCCTGGATCGGTCTGCCTTTCCAGATGAGCGATACGGTGTTTTCTCTGGTGGGCAATGCGGATGGATCTCTGGTTGTTTCCTCCATTGCCATGATGGTGCCCATTGCCCTGGCTACCATGGTGGAGCACATTGGCGATATGTGCGCCATTTCCTCCACGGTTGAAAAGAACTTCATTGCAGACCCCGGTCTGCATCGCTCCCTGCTGGGTGACGGCCTGGCCACCAGTATGGCGGCACTGTTCGGTGCTCCTGCCAACACCACCTACGGCGAGAATACCGGCGTGCTGGCACTGACCAAGGTGTACGATCCTCGTGTGGTGCGCATCGCTGCCGGCTTGGCGGTTATCTTCTCCTTTTCTCCCAAGTTTGCCGCTTTGATTTCCTGCATGCCGACGGCTACCATCGGCGGCGTCAGTCTGATTCTGTACGGTATGATCTCTGCTGTGGGCGTGCGTAACGTGGTGGAAAATCAGGTGGACTTCACCAAGAGCCGGAATGTGATTATTGCCGCTTTGATCATGTCTCTGGCACTGGGCATTAACTTCTCCAGCGCTGGTGCTATTGCCTTCACCGTCTGCGGCGTGCAGATCAGCCTGTCCGGTCTGGCGGTAGCCGCATTGGTGGGCATTCTGCTCAACGCTGTGCTGCCCGGCAATGACTACGAATTCGGCACCAACGATCTGGGCGATACTTCCGTAAACTTCAAGGTCTAAGAAAAACGGGGATGCGAAAGACGAATGAATCTTTTGCATTCCCCATTTTATTATCGATAATAGCTTGCAGGGCAATGGCTTTGCGAGCTTTTTCTTATTCCGCCTTGCACAGAATAGAGGAAAGGCTTACAAAGAATTTTTATTTTGAATGAACAGAGGAAGCTCCATGTTTGGGCAGTGTCACGGTAAAGGTTGTTCCCTGATGCAGCTGACTTTCGGCTTGAATCGTGCCACCGTGGAGGCTTGTAATCCACTGCACGATGGACAAGCCCCGCCCGGTACTGCTGCAGTCACGGGCGGCATCTGCACGGAAGAAACGTTCAAAAACATGGGGCAGGTTTTCGGCACTGATACCGATACCGTTATCCCTGACGGTCAGCACAATGGCATCATTGGTCTGTGTGGCGTTTCCCCACACATCATCGCCGGTCTTGGCGAATAGCTATACAGCAGAAGACTGAACACATCCTGTACAGGCAGCACATCGATAAGGACGTACGCAGAATCAAAAAAGCAGCGAAGACCATGCCGGCCTTCACTGCTTTTGAAATGCCTGACAATCAGACGACCTTGTATCCGGCGTCCTGCACAGCCTTGACAAGCACGGCATCGTCAACCGGGGCGTTCAGGGTGACCTTCACCGTGCCGGCTGTGTGGCTGGCAACGGCGGCATCCACCTGAGGAATGGCTTCCAATGCTTGCTTTACGTGAGCCTCGCAGTGGCCGCACATCATACCTTCTACCTTCAGCGTCTTTTCCATGGTTTGTTCCTCCTTCACAATGGTGCCGATGTCAATCGGCTGAATTTTTTTATCCCTTTTCGCATTGCGGATGTCAAACAGATTGAGCCGCAAGGCGTTGGAGACCACACAGAAGCTGGACAGGCTCATGGCAGCTGCACCGAACATGGGGTTCAGCTCCCAGCCCAGCAGGGGAATGAATACGCCGGCTGCCAAGGGAATGCCCAGCGTATTGTAGATAAATGCCCAGAACAGGTTCTCATGAATGTTGCGCAGGGTGGCACGGCTCAGGCGAATGGCAGCCGGCACATCGCTGAGGCGGCTGTTCATCAGCACCACGTCCGCAGCATCAATAGCAATGTCCGTGCCTGCGCCAATGGCCATGCCAATGTCTGCCCGGGTCAGGGCAGGGGCATCGTTAATGCCGTCGCCCACCATGGTGACACGTCCATGTTCCTTCAGCTGGCGGATGATGGCTTCCTTGCCGTCAGGCAGCACCCCGGCAATCACCTCATCCACCCCGGCCTGGGCACCGACGGCTTGAGCGGTACGCTCATTGTCGCCGGTAAGCATCACCACACGGATGCCCATGTTCTTGAGCTCCTGCACTGCCTGGGCACTGTCTTCCTTGATGGTGTCTGCCACGGCAATCATGCCGGCTACTTGATTCCCTTCGGCGAAGAGCAGGGGCGTTTTACCCTGAGCTGCCAAGGCACGGGCTTTGTCCATCAACGTGTCGGGAACCTGCACCTGTTCACTGATGAATTTCACACTGCCGCCCAGCAGTACCTTGCCATCCAGCGTGGCGGTCAAGCCATTACCGGGCAGAGCATGAAAGTCGGAAACGGTTGCTGCTTCAACGCCTTTCTCCTTGGCGGCCAGCACAATGGCCTTGGCAAGGGGATGCTCACTGAGAGCTTCCAACGAAACAGCCAGATGAAGCAGATCTTGCTCGGAGCCTTCAGCAGGAATCAAATCCGTTACACGGGGTTCGCCGCTGGTGATGGTGCCGGTTTTATCCAGAGCAACAATCTGGGTTTTGCCGGTTTCCTCCAAGGCAACGGCAGTCTTAAAGAGAATGCCGTTCTTGGCACCCTTGCCGTTGCCGACCATAATGGCGACGGGCGTGGCCAGTCCTAAGGCACAGGGGCAGGAGATGACCAGCACGCTGATACCCCGTGCCAAGGCGTAGCCGAAGGTCTGCCCGCACAGCAGCCACACAATGGTGGTAACGGCGGCAATGGTCATCACCACCGGTACGAACACGCCGGAAACCTTGTCCGCCACCTTGGCAATGGGGGCTTTGGTGGCGGCTGCATCACTGACCATGCGGATGATCTGGGACAGGGTGGTATCCTCGCCTACACGGGTAGCACGGCAGCGGATAAAGCCGGACTGGTTGATGGTTGCGGCAGATACGCTGTCTCCCTGCACCTTGTCCGCAGGAATGCTTTCGCCGGTCAGGGCGGATTCGTTCACGGCAGTGCTGCCTTCCAGAATGACACCATCCACCGGGATGCTTTCGCCGGGGCGCACAACGAAGATATCCCCCTGCTGTACCTGCTCGATGGGCACGGTTACTTCTGTACCGTTGCGCACAAGGGTGGCCGTTTTCGGGGCAAGGTTCATCAGGCTGCGAAGGGCATCGGTGGTTTTGCCCTTGCTGTGGGCTTCCAAGGTTTTGCCTACGGTGATCAGTGCCAAAATCATGGCGGCAGATTCAAAGTACATGCCGTGGAGCAGCTGCATGGCGTTTTCCGTATCCACCGTCATCTGGTACAGAAGTGCCAGGCTGTACAGGAAGGATGCGGAAGAACCCAGTGCCACCAGGGTGTCCATGTTCGGCGCACGGTGAATAAGCCCCTTAAAGCCGCTGATGAAGAATTTCTTGTTGATGACCATGATGATGATGGTCAGCAGCAGCTCGGTAATGGCCATGCCCATAGGATTCTTATTCAGAATGCCGGGCATAGGCCAGTGCCACATGACGTGCCCCATAGAAATGTACATCAGCAGCAGAAGAAACCCAATGGACAAAATGAGCCGACGCTTGAGCACAGGGGTTTCCTTGTCTGCCAACGCATCTTCGCTGGGTGCGACGGAAGCAGCGGCGGCGCCCTTGACGGAGGCACCATAGCCAGCCTCTTCCACTGCGTGAATAATGGCCTCATCGGAAGCGGTGCCATCTACGCCCATGGCATTGGTCAATAAACTGACGGAGCAGGCGGTAACCCCGTCTACCTTGGATACAGCCTTTTCCACACGGGCGCTGCAGGCGGCGCAGCTCATACCCGTTACATGAAATTGCCGCATAAAGTTCTCCCTTCTTTATTTCATCAGCTTTTGCAGCGTTGCAATCAAGTCATCAACGACTTCATCCTTGCCTTGACGGATATCCTCCGCCACGCAGGTGCGGATGTGGGTGGCCAGCAGCTCCCGGTTAAAGGCGTTCAGGGCGGCATTCACTGCTGCTACCTGCACCATAATGTCTGTGCAGTAGGCGTTCTTTTCCACCATGCCACGGATGCCCCGCACCTGACCTTCAATGCGGTTCAGTCGATGAATCAGATCCTTATATTCCTCTTCCGGACGGATTTTTTCCTTGTGCTGGCAACAGCAGCACTTGCATTCCTCTGCCATCCGAAACCCTCCTTTAAACATAAATTACCCCCAGGGGGTATGCATATCATATACCACCAGGGGGTATCTGTCAATAGGATATGGCAATGTTACGAGAGACTAAGTTTTTATGGAGCTGCTGTAAACATGGCGGTGAAAGTTTCACCTGTTTCTTCGGTAAACTGGACATACACGGTATCGGGCAAAACGTCCAGCGAACAGGAGGTGGCATCCTGGGGAATAACAGTGGGATATGGATTTCCATCCTCATCGATGAGCACATACTCCGGCGCAGCAGTGTCTGCTGCAAGTTCCTTCCAGGAAGGTCTCGCGTAAGTTGCTAATTCGGTTTGCACAAGGAGTAGCTTTTCAAAGGGAGTGTCCTCGGTAGCCGGAAAATATTCCTTCGTGCTGCGTATGCCCAGATTCTTGATGGTGACGGGATATTCATTGTGGGATTCTGAGAGCGTTTCGCCGGTGGTGTAGGAAATCCTGGTTGTTTCAACGGCAATGTGGATGGTGATCTCCTCACCCTCCAGCGTTACCGGCGCACCGCTGAACAGGGTTGACTGGGCACCTGCATCCTGCCGGTGATCGAGAAAGTAGAAATCTGCTTGTTCATATTCGGCTGGCATGATGGAGACAAGCAGCAAATCCTTTTGGTCTTCCTGGGCTGC
>CAVGBO010000002.1:0-9268 GCA_963627465.1 Phocaeicola dorei | reverse complement strand
CTGGGCTGCTTCCAGGAAGGTTCGGGAATCCTCACGAAGGTTTTCACCATAGCCGCCGGCAATCAGGTCATTGACCTCCGCTTCAAACGGAATGATGATCACATCATCGGAGGATGGATTCGCTGTGACAGCAGTGAACATCCATACACCGTCGTACAAGATTTCTTGGATGGAAACAACAATTTCCTCCGTGTCAACAGTCAAAGGCTGAAAATTGGTTTGGGCGAATGTGACAACGTCCTGAGGCATGGCATAGTCATACAAGCCCATTAACCAAGACAGAGCACTTTCGGCAGCGGCATCTTGACTGTCCGCATAGCAGCAGGGCAGTTGCAGCCATACAAGAAGCAGGGAAATAAGTACGCAAAGCATCCGTTTCATGTTCATGTTCTCCTTCAATCATTGTTTGGATTATTCCTCTAGATACATCATGGTGGCAATTTGATCAAGCCGTTGTACGAATTGTTCCGCTGTTAGTTTGCCGTAGCCGTATTGTTTGTAGAGATCATCCAGTGCCTCGTATCCTTCAGAGGATTGATGGAAGATGTTAATAGGCGGGAAATACAAGTAATCAACCGTTGCTTTGTAGTCTTCCAACTGTTCAGGGGTGACAAGCCATTTATGGGCTTCCGTAAAATCAATGCAGTCTTGATATTTTTGAATTTCTTTCTCTAAATCTTCTCTGGCATCGGCATCTAGATTCTCGTTTTGCAGCAGTGAAGCAGCATTTTCCTTTTCGGCTGTCCAATGGGCAAGGTTCTTTTCATAATCCGGGTCAAGGCGAGGCTGTGCATCCTGATACAGGAAAAGGTCGTCATATGCAGACGGATTGTCCATCACGGTTGCGGCTTTTTCCAAAAGTTCCACTGCCTTTGCTGCATGAGAGGAGGAAGCGTTGACCGCCCACATGCTCAGGGTGGCATCAATCAATTTAGGCTGTTTATCATTTAACCGGAAAAAGACGACGGAAGAAGCTTTCTCGGGCCAAAGGATGCCTGCTGATTCCTCAAACAATGCGGAATGATAATGCTTTGATTCTAATTGGTATAGGCGTTTTCCGATGGTTGTGCACCGATTCAGTAAGACAATGATTTCAGAAGTATTGAAAGAAAGTTTTTCATCGGCGTACTGGTATTGCATGATGACTTCGTTGATGAGGATTTTTGCAAGATTGGCAATATAGGTGGCAGAAGAAAAACTATCATCCCCCCAACCGCTGAGAGCAACAATGTTTGCCTCAGGATTCTCCTCGATACGATCACACCATGCAGACAAGAAATCAAGGAATTCCGGAAAGGTTTGAGGAACGTCATCCATGGTATAGCCGGCATTGAGCCAGGTTTCCTCTATAATATGGCAATGTCTAAAGTAGATGCTTGTTGGAATTGCGTATAAGTGACCATCCACCATTGCTTCAGAAGCAATGCTTGGATGCATACGTTGAACGGCGGCAGTTAGCACCGTGCTTCCTGAAAGATCCAGACAGTAACCTTTTCCCATTAAGGTAGGCCAATCGGCTGAACTTGTCCCTTCAAAGAACAAATCACATTGAAATTCGTGGGTCAACAGAGCCGTAACAAAAGCAGAAGCTGGAAAATAATAGACATCAGGACAAGATAGCGTAATATCAGGATTGTCAGCCAGAAATTCTTGCAAGCCGACATTACCACTGGAAAACGTTCCGAAGTACATGACTAATGCCTCGCAAGAGGCGGCTGATGAGAAAAGGCATAGTATTACACTAAGAAAAAAACAAAGCCATTTCTTCATTATTGCATTCTTTCCTTTCAAAGCTGTGCTCATTCCCCCTAGGAGAATGAGCACAGCACTTGGTCGGGCTTCAGGGATTGAAGGAAGCGGAAATATAGAGTGAACCAGTGCCACTGTGTTTTTTCCCAGCGACATAGACTGTTTGCCCATTGGCATAAGCAGAGAGGTAACTGTGAGATGCGGTCGACTTGTTTTGGTAGTAATTAGGTATGACTCGCATATACGCCGGGGGCGTGATAGATCTTTACAGCAGCCTTCTTATCGGAAGAAAGGTTGCAAGTGCCCCAAGAAAGACTCCAAGTCGTTCCTTCGGATGTTGTATCAGCACTCCACCTCTGGAAAGTAGTCGCATCACTGGCACATAAAACTTTTACGGCCATGGCAGGAACAACACAGACCATACAAAGAACAACGACCAAAACCAATGCAGTAAAACGTTTCATGACAAATCCTCCTATTTTAGGTTGCAACTCTTTAGCCAACAGTTATGGTTCATTCGTACGTATCTTCATGCGCATTGCGCCATCAACCTCCTCTTTTAGGTCTTTCACTCTATAGATGCATTGGCAAGCCAATGTGCAAATAATCTTTGCTGCAAATGCAATAATGAAAACCGGCGCAAGAAGAAACTAGGGAAACGTATAGGCATTGACAAGGTATAACGCTATTCTGCGCGATTAAAAACCAAATGCGATTAGGGTGCCATCGGGAGTGACATCAAGATAGCACGTATCGTTCTTTTTGTCAATATTTGAACAAAGAATATCAATGCTCACATTTGTTGTTGAGGAAGCACATCAAAAAATCCGAACCAACCGCCTACCAAGGCGACTGATTCGGATTACATGCCGTGCGGGAAACAGGACTTGAACCTGCATGAAGTTAGCCCTCACTAGAACCTGAATCTAGCGCGTCTGCCAATTCCGCCATTCCCGCAGATGACAAAGAAGATCAATTCGCTGTCTTGCGGCAAATTCCTTCTTTTTGTAGAAATTTTTTTTGAAAAAGATAAAGTGCTGTCAGAACGCTGACCGATTAGCACATCACTAGGGGAAAGTAAATGCAATGAAAAAACGAATTTGCATGAAAAACAAAGAAAGAACAAAGATGATGGACAAAAAATGCAATATTGTCCTTGCAATCTTTCACAGTCTGTAGCATAATAAGACAATCTTTCCTGTGAAGAGAAACTGCTGCAAGCAGGTTTCCCGGCAAGGGCGCATCAGGAAGGAGAGTATGGGTGTGGTTGACAGCGCAGATGAACGCTTGATGCCTGCTCACGGAGGCGAAAACAATGAATTCCAAGATGGCGTTTTATATTCTGAAGCGCATTCTGCTGGCCATCCTGACGATCTGGATTGTCATCACCGTCACGTTCTTTGTGATGCACGCCGTTCCCGGTGGTCCCTTCGTCAGTGAAAAAGCAATCTCCAAAGAAGCACAGGCGGCACTGGAGGCCAAGTACGGGCTGGATAAGCCTTTGCTGGAGCAGTACACTACCTACCTGAGCGATATTGTGACCAAGTTTGACTTCGGCCCTTCCCTGAAGCAGCGCGGACGTCAGGTGATTGACATCATTTTGGATGGTATGAAGACCTCCGCAAAGATTGGCTTGATTGCTGCCTTCAGCGCTGCAGTGCTGGGCATTGTGCTTGGCTCGGTAGCAGCCCTGAGACGAAACACTGTACTGGATAAGGTGATCATGGTCATTACGACTGCTTTCGTATCCATGCCGTCCTTCATCATGGGTTCGTTCCTATTAATTATCTTCTCGGTGCGGTTAGGCTGGCTGCCGGCTAACGGCGCATCCAGCGCAGGCCTGATTCTTCCGATCATCACATTGGCACTGTATCCCGTATCCTACATTACCCGGTTGACTCGCTCTTCCATGTTGGACGTGCTGGGACAGGATTACATCCGCACCGCACGTGCCAAGGGTGTACCCGGACGGCGGATCATCTTCGGCCATGCGCTGAAGAATTCCTTGATTCCTGTCATTACCTACTTCGGACCTATGCTGGCGTTCATCGTAACCGGTTCCATGGTGGTTGAACAGATCTTCGCCGTGCCAGGCATTGGCCGTCAGTTCGTTTCCAGCATTACCAACCGTGACTATACCATGATTATGGGTACAACGATCTTCCTTGCGTCCTTGATCGTGATCATGAACTTGATCAGCGACCTGCTTTACAAGGTTGTTGATCCCCGCATTGACTACGAATAAGAGGAGGCAGCAAAGATGCGTGACAGTCATAAGCCCTTTAGTATGCAGTTGGATCCTGAGCTTTTCACGCCTGCAACGGCAGAAGAGAAAGCTTACATCGCTACCATGCGGCCTTCTTCCACCTTCTTTAAGGATGGCATGAAGCGGCTGCTGAAGAACAAGGTAGCAACCATCAGCCTGATTGTGATCGTTTTGATCACCTTGGCTTCCATTATTATCCCTTACGTGTGGCCTTACTCCTACGACAAGATGCTGGGCGTAACCCCCGGCCGTCCTGTAGACAGCTCCTACAACAACCTTGCTCCCTTCACCTATGGAAAGACGGAGCTGAAGAAGATCGAGGCAGGGGAGAGCGTATTCCCTCACATCTTCGGCACGGACGCACACGGACGTGATTACTTCATCCGTGTAGTGTACGGCACCCGGATCTCTCTGGCAGTTGGTTTCTTCGCCAGCATCATTGTGCTGATTATTGGCACGGCCATCGGCTCCATCGCAGGCTACTGCGGCGGCAAGGTGGACTTGGTCATCATGCGGATTGTGGATATTATCTACTCCCTGCCGGATATGTTGGTGATCATTCTGCTGTCCGTGGTGCTGGGACAGGTGCTGAACGTGGAAGGCACCATTCTGGAAGCTATCGGTTCCAACATCATTAGTATGTTCATCGTTTTCGGCCTGCTGTATTGGGTGGGCATGGCACGGCTGATTCGTGGTCAGATCCTTTCCCTGCGTGAACAGGAATATGTGCTTAGCGCTCAGGCAACCGGTGCCAGCGGACGCTGGATCATCCGCAAGCACCTGCTGCCTAACTGCATCAGCGTGCTGATTATCTCCACCGCATTGCAGATCCCCAGTGCTATTTTCACGGAAAGCTTCCTATCTTTCCTGGGCCTGGGCGTAAATGCCCCCATGCCCTCTCTGGGTTCCTTGGCTTCCGATGCATTGAACGGCATTACGTCCTACACCTACCGGCTGATTATCCCGGCAGTTGTGATTTGCCTGATTGTTCTGTCCCTGAATCTGTTCGGCGATGGCCTTCGGGATGCCTTTGACCCGAAGCTGAACGCCTGAGAAAGGAGAGACGAAAGATGGCATTGTTGGAAGTCAAAGATCTTCGCACCTCCTTCTTTACGGATGCAGGCGAAGTGAAGGCTGTGGACGGAGTGTCCTTTGATCTGGAGCGCGGCAAGGTGCTGGGCATTGTGGGGGAGAGCGGCTCCGGCAAGTCTGTGACAGCTTACTCCATTATGCAGATCCTTGCCCCTACGGGAAAGATTGTGGGCGGCAGCGTAAAGCTGGATGGTCAGGAATTGGTAGGTGCCGATGAGAAGACCCTGCACAGCGTTCGGGGCAACAAGATTTCGATTATCTTCCAGGATCCTATGACCAGCCTGAATCCTACCTATACTGTAGGGCATCAGCTGATGGAGGCCATTCGCCTGCACACCAACCGGAACCGGAAGCAGGCAAAGGAACGGGCACTGGAAATGCTGCAGCTGGTGAACGTGAATGAACCCACCAGACGGCTGAAACAGTATCCCCATGAAATGTCCGGCGGTATGCGGCAGCGGATTATGATTGCCATGGCGCTGGCCTGCGAACCGGATATTCTGATTGCCGATGAACCGACCACTGCCTTGGACGTGACCATTCAGGCACAGATTCTGGAACTGATGCAGGATCTGCAGAAGAAGATGGGCATGGCCATTATCATGATTACCCATGACCTGGGCGTTGTAGCGCAGCTGTGCGATGACGTGATTGTGATGTATGCAGGCTCGATCTGCGAGCAGGGTACGGCGGAAGATATTTTCTATCATCCCAGCCATGAGTACACCAAGGGCTTGATGCGCTCCATCCCCACGGCAGAGAACAACGGTCAGCGGCTGAAGCCTATTACCGGCACACCCATTGACCTGCTGAACATGCCCAAGGGATGCGCCTTTGCACCCCGGTGCGATGCAGCCATGAAAATTTGCCTGCAGCAGAAGCCGGAACGTCTCTGTGTCAGCGAAGGCCACTGCTCCAGCTGCTGGATGAATGTGAAGAATTCCCTTGGCGCAAAGGAGGCTGAAACCAATGGCTGAACAGAATGAAAAGAAGCCTCTTGTTGAAGTCAAGGGTCTCAAGGAATACTTCGATATTAACACCGGCTTCCTCCGCACCAGACCTCTGAAGGCTGTGGATGACGTATCTTTCTCCATCAACAAGGGTGAAACCTTGGGGCTGGTGGGGGAGAGCGGCTGCGGCAAAACCACGGTAGGCCGCACCATCCTGCACCTGTACAAGCCTACGGCAGGTGAAGTGTGGTATGACGGCAAGCAGATCAAAACCAAGCAGGATCTGCAGGAATTCCGCAAGAAGGCCACCATGGTGTTTCAGGATCCTTACTCTTCCCTGAACCCCCGCATGACGGTGTCGGACATTGTGGGCGAGCCGCTGGACGTGCATCACCTGTACAAGACCAAGCAGGAGCGGCAGGAACGGATTCTGGAGCTGATGAGCCTTGTGGGCTTGAACAGTGAGCATGCTTCTCGGTATGCCCACGAGTTCTCCGGCGGTCAGCGGCAGCGCATCGGTATTGCCCGGGCACTGGCGGTGAATCCTGAGTTCATTGTTTGCGACGAACCTGTATCCGCCTTGGACGTATCCATTCAGGCACAGGTCATCAACATGTTTGACGACCTGCAGGAACGGCTGGGACTGACCTATTTGTTCATCGCCCATGACCTGCTGGTGGTGCGTCACATTTCCGACCGAATCGCTGTCATGTATCTGGGCAAAATGGTGGAGCTGGCGGACGCAGGGGAGATTTATGATCATCCGCTGCATCCCTATTCCCAGTCCCTGTTGTCGGCCGTGCCCCTGCCGGATCCGAAGGCAGCACGGGCCAACAAGCGAATTGCCCTTACCGGCGATATTCCCAGTCCCCTCCACGCTCCTTCCGGCTGCCCCTTCCGCACCCGCTGCCGCTATGCAACGGAAGCCTGTGCCCAGTCCATGCCGCCCTTTGAAGAAGTGGAAAAGGGACACTTTGTTGCCTGCCACCGGGTGAAGGAAATCAACTAATGCCCTTCATCCACCGTTACACAGCTCAAGGATGCGGAAACGCATTTTTGATACAATTATCCTGAAAGGGAGGAAATTACCATGAAGAAACTTGTTGCTCTCATGATGGCGCTGGCTATGACGCTGTCCTGCGTGGCTTTCGCCACCGCTGATGAGGCCAAGAGCAGCATTGCCGTGTCTCTGGCTTCCGAACCGGACACGCTGGATCCTGCCCTCAACTCCACCGTTGACGGTGCAACCATGGCGGCTCACCTGTTCTCCGGTCTGGCAACCTGGGCACAGGATGCAGAAGGCAAGCTGGAGATCGTTGCCGAGTGCGCAGCTGAGCTGAGCGAGCCTGTGGCTAACGACGACGGCACCGTAACCTACACCTACACCCTGAAGGACGGCCTGAAGTGGTCCGACGGCAAGGATTTGACTGCCGGCGACTTCGAGTTCTCCTGGAAGCGTGCCGCTTCTTCCACCCTGGGTGCTGACTACGGCTACATGTTCGAGAGCGTGAAGGGCTACCCGGACGACTTGGCTGTGGAAGCTACCGATGACAAGACCTTGGTTGTGACCCTGAACAACGCCGTTGCATACTGGAACGAGCTGCTGGCTTTCCCGGCATTCTTCCCGGTACGTGAGGACGTAGTGGCCAACGAGTCTTGGGCTACCGATCCTTCTACCTATGTGTGCAATGGTCCTTACACCATGACTGCATGGGAGCACAACAGCAAGATCACCCTGACCAAGAACGCCAACTACTTCGCTGCTGACACCGTGACCATGGATCAGATTGAGTTCTATCTGTCCGACGATGCCAACAACATGCTGGCTAACTTCCAGAATGGCGACTGGCAGCTGATCGACGACGTCCCCACCTCTGAGATTGCCGCTCTGAAGGAGCAGTATCCCACCGAGTTCGTGGTGGCCGGCCAGATCGGTACCTACTACGTCTGCTGGAACATCAACGAGAACATCCTGCCTGCTGACACCACCCTGACCGGTGTGGAAGCTGCTCAGGCTGAAGCTGAAATCCGTCAGGCCATCGCCCTGCTGTTCGACCGCAACTACATCGTTGAGGAAATCGGCCAGGCTGGTCAGGTTCCTGCTTCTTCCTTCGTGGCCATGGGCATGACCGATGCTGACGGCACCGAGTTCTACAAGAACGCCGGCTCCAGCAGCGACTATGACGGCTACTACAATGTAAGCGCCGATGCTTACATGGACAACTGGGACAGCGCTCTGGAGACCCTGAAGAAGTACTACAACTACGACGAGTCTACCGGCATGTTCACCAACTTCCCCTCCATGACCTACCTGTACAACACCAGCGAAGGCCACAAGGCTATCGGTGAGTACCTGCAGGGCGTGCTGGCTGGCGTGGGCATCACCATGAACCTGACCAACCAGGAGTGGAACACCTTCCTGAACAGCCGTAAGGCCGGCGACTACACCATCGCCCGTAACGGCTGGCTGGCTGACTACAATGACCCCATCTGCTTCCTCGACATGTGGGTGACTGCCTCCGGCAACAACGACGTGCAGTACGGCAAGGGCGACCATGCAGATCTGGCCATGTACAGCCTGGATCTGACCGCTTATGGCTATGACGTGAAGGTTGAGAACGGCACCTGGGCTGAGACCTACGACGTGCTGATCTCCACCATCAAGAGCTGCACCGACACCACCGCTCGCTATGCGATGATGCACATGGCAGAAGACATGCTGATGAGCACTGGCTGCATCACGCCTCTGTACTTCTACACCGACATCTATATGCTGGATGACAGCGTGCAGGGCTTCTACTCCAACCCCCTGGGCTACAAGTACTTCATGCACTGCACCTACGCTGAGTAATCAGCACCCGTGCAACCCTGGAGCCGGATCAAAAGTCCGGCTCCTTTTTCTCTGTTTTTTATGAGAAAAGTGTGAAAAAAGTCCCCAACACTTGACATCGTGAGGAAAAAAGGCTATCATATAAGCGTCTTGACAAGTCTGATTGGGCTTGATGCGGGACATGCAGGTGTAACTCAATGGTAGAGTTCCAGCTTCCCAAGCTGGCTACGTGGGTTCGATTCCCATCACCTGCTCCACCACCGCATCAATCGCCTAGAGCAGCGAAGACGATCCTTCGCAGTTTACGCGAAATCATAAGGAGGAGATTCCCATGGCTAAGGAGCATTACGAGCGGAAAAAGCCCCATGTCAACATTGGCAC
>CAVGBO010000001.1:0-12760 GCA_963627465.1 Phocaeicola dorei | reverse complement strand
CAACCTTTTCAGCCACGATTTTCACTCCCTTCAGGATGCTCTTCGACAAAGTGGCAAAGCCACTTTGTCGAAAGCATCTTAGATCTCAATGGTATCGTTGCTGATGTGATACTTCTCGATGACGCCCATCTGGGTCATGGTCTCCTGCAGGTGCTCCAGCTTGGCACCGGCATAGTCCTCATAAGGCTTCCGCAGGTGTCCGCCGGGCAGACCCAGCAGGTTCAGGGCAGCCTTGATGACCACCGGGTTGGAGAAGGTGTACAGCTCCTGCAGCAGAGGGAACCACTTGAAGTACTCCTTGCGGCACTCTTCAATGATGGTCATATCCGTCCAGGGGCGGGAATACTTGGCAGCTTCCTCAGGGATGATGTTGCCGCCGATGTTGGCCGTGCCGGTGCCGCCCACTGCCAGGGTGGGGATCACGATGGAGTAGTGGGGATAGTCGCAGCACATGATCTTCACCTTGCCGCCGCACAGGCGCTGTACCTGCACCAGCTGCTCCACGCTGGGCATGGCTTCCTTATCCACCACGAAGTTGGGATGCTTCTCTGCCAGGTACTGAATGGTCTCCGGCAGCACCTGCACACCCAGACGGCTGGGGTTGTTGTAAATGCCGCAGGGGATCGTCACACTGCTCATGCAGGTATCCAGATGGGTCTTGGCCGCATGCTGTGTAATAAGCACATACGGAGGAACGGTGAACACCACGCCGTCTGCTCCCTCTGCCTCGCAGAACTGAGCAAACTCCACGCTGGCTTCCGTGGTCATGGAAGCGGCACTGAAGAACACAGGCACAACCTTCAGTCCACGGGCTGCACGATCCTTCATGTAAGCAATGACGGACTTGACGATCAGCTTCTTTTCCTCAAGCGCCAGCAGGGTCACTTCGCCTGCGGAGCCCAGAATGAACAGCTGGCTGGAGCCGTACTTGATCTGACGGGCAATCAGCAGCTTAAAGCCCTCAATATCAATCTGATTGTCATCCGTAAAGGGAGTAGGCATGGCAACCCAGGAACCTTGGAGATTCATCATGGTGTGTATCCTCGCTTTCATTTGATTTGCTCATTTGTATGTTGAAAAAGGCAGAGCCTTTTCAGCCGATTTAATCCTCCAGCATAATGCGAAGGATTTCGATATCCGTGGCACGCATGCCCTCACGACCCATGCGGCCATAGCTCTTCAGGGTTTTTTCCGCATCCGCCTTCACCAGGCCTTCCCCGTTGTGGAAGCCCCGACGTTCGCTGGCCATGTGGTAGGCAAGGATGGCCGCATTGACGGAGGAGGCAATCTTCGCTGCGCAGGAGGCCTTTGCCCCATCGCACACAATGCCGGACACATTGCCCAAGGTGTTGATGATGGTTTCCTCAATGACCTCGTAGTCCGCATTGTTCAGGTAGGCAATGGCTGCCCCGGCTCCCACGGCAGCGGATACCGCACCGCAGTAGGCACTAAGCTTGCCCAGCTCGTTCTTCTGATAAATGGCGATCAGGTTGCTGAGCACCAGGGCACGGATCTTTTTGTCGTGGGTGACCTCCAGTTCCTGAGCGTAAACCTCCACCGGCAGGCTGACGGTCATGCCCTGATTGCCGCTGCCGGAGTTGATCATCACCGGCAGGACACAGCCGTTCATCCGGGCATCGCTGCCGGCGGCAGGCAGTGCGCAGGCACGGTTGCGGACATCATCCCCGTAGTGCGCCAGCATGGTTGCGCCCACGTTGGCACCGTACTTATTGGAGAGGCCTTCCCGAGCAATCTTCATGTTGCAGTCCACCTGACGCTCCATCAGGTCGGCCACGTCCTCCAATTTGACCGCCTGAGCGAAATCGTAAATATCCCGCAGATTCAGCAGGGAACGATCCGTCTCCGTAGCGTTCTTGGCAGTGAGACCTTTCTTGAAGAGCACTTCCCCATTGTGCTCCATGCGCACAATATTGGTGTGGGCGAAGGCAACTTCCACCAGGGAAGATTCCTCCCCTGCCTGCATCTCCACAATGATCTGCAGGCTGGACACGCCTTCCAGCAGCTCCACGCTGCAAATCTTCTGCTTCAGCAGCTGCCGTGTCAGCTGAAGATCCTCGTCCGTCACATCCACTAGGACTTCCAGTTTCTTTTCCGGGTTGCCGCCCACAGCACCCAGCACTGCGCTGGTCTCAATGCCCTTCATGTCCCCCGTTGTGGGAACGATAACGGCCTTCACGTTCTTGATAATGTTGCCGGAGCACTTCACCGTAATGTGCTCGGGCAGCCTGCCCAGGATACTCCTCGCCTTAGCGGATGCGTAGGCGATGGCAATCGGTTCGGTACACCCAAGTGCTGGTACAATTTCCTCCCGCAGGATGGCAAGATATTCATCGTACAGATGCTGATCCATATACGACCTCCCGGTAGCATACTGCTGTTTTTTTATTCCGTTATGGGTACAAGACGCCCTTGTCTGCCCCTATGGTACACAGGAACGGCTCCCTATGCAATATGGAAGCAACAAATGTTTTGTATTAACTTTGTATCTTAGGTTACATTTTTGTCTGCTGAACATTGTGCATTGCCTTCTTTTTGTGATACAATAATCACTATCTTCATGATAGGAGGAAGTACCGGATGAAGCGGAAGGATTCTAATGTAACGCTGCCCATGTCAAACCCCAACGAGCTGCGTGACTTGATTGCCCAAAACGCCGTTGCATTAGAAATTCCGGCGAAGACGGTGTTTCTGCAGCCCGGTGACGTGCTGGAAGGGGTGTACTACATTGCCAGCGGCCGCACCCGGCACTATATGATCGCCCCGGACGGCACGGAGAAGATTCTCTACACCCTGTCCGCCGGCTGGTTTTACGGAGAAACACCTTGTGCCCTCCACGATGTGACCGGGCTATTTTCCAAGGCGGAGGTCAACTCCCTCCTGTACTGCATCCCCACCGATAAGTATCAGATGCTGCTGAAGGAAAGTCCCCTATTCTGTGAGGAGATTCTTTTAAGCTACTCCAAGAAGATGCGCATTTTGCAGCAGGAGATTGCCAGCCTGGTGTTCACCCCCTGCAAGGATCGGCTGAAGCAGCTGTACTGTGCCACGGCGGACACCGGCCACGTGGTGGACGGGGGCTGGTATGACCTGAAAATCAACTACACCCAGTACGAGATCAGCACCATTGTAGGCAGTGCCCGAGTCACGGTCAGCAAGCTGATTAACGAGCTGTGCGCAGAGGGCTTTATCCGCCTGTTGAACCGGAAAACCCAGGTGAACATCCGGCTGTATGAAGCGGAAGTGGGGAATGAGCGGGAATAACCCGGTGCGCAATCTCTACTTTTCTTCGACATCATCCGCCTTGTTATTCCCTGTGGGGGATGCTACCCTTACCTTGGTCGGAGGGAAAACATGAAGGATTACGCATTCGGAAACCTGCTCACCAGCCTGCGCCTGGAGAAGGGTTATTCCCAGTTTCAGCTGGGACAGCTTGTGGGCGTGTCGGACAAGGCGGTGTCCAAATGGGAAAACGGCAGTGCCAAGCCTCGCATGGCAACATGCTGCAAGCTGGCAGAGGTGCTGGATGTATCCCTGGATACACTGCTTGCCGAGCAGGATAACAGGCAGGGTGCGGCTTCATGGGTTTCGCGAACCATGAAAAGGGAGAAGCAAATGAGTACGCGAAGAGATGAAGCCCCTGTTAAGCGGGTGGAACTGCACACAAAAACATACGCATCCGTTCTGGATGGCATCGGTTCACCTATGGAGCTGACGGGAAGAATTGCCTGCTGGGGACACGATGCTGTTGCCGTGACGGATTTTCACAGCATGATGAATCTTCCGCTGGCTCTTGATGCAGCCCGGCGAGAGGGAATCAAGCTGATTCCCGGCTGTGAACTTCGTCTGCCCGGAAGGGATGGGCAAGATACCCATGTGATGCTGCTGAGCAAAAACAGTGAGGGCATCAAAAGCCTGAATCATTTGCTGACGAGCAGCCAAAAGGATTCCTTTGGCGTAACCAAAGAGCTGATTACGCAATACCGAAAGAACTTGCTGGTGGGCTGCTCCTGCGAACAGGGAGAGATTCAGCAGGCCTTGCTCTCCGGTGCATCGGAGGAACAGCTTCATCAAATTGCTTCCTTCTACGATTATTTGGAAATTCAGCCGCCGGAAAATGAACCCTTGGATCTGCCCCAGGCACGGAACTTGATCCGGCAGGTGGTGAAGCTTGGTCAAGCAATCGGAAAACCCGTTGCTGCCGTAAGCAACGCCCATTATCTTGACCCAGAGGACAGCCTTTGCCGCAACATTCTGCTGTACAGCACGGGACGCATCGAGCAGGACGCCGGAAAGCTGTACCTGCGAACCACCGATGAAATGATGAAGTCCATGGCCTTCCTTGGGGCGAAAACCTCCCATCAGGTGGTCATTGAAGCCTCCCGAGCCATTGCGGAGCAGGTGGATATGGACATTTCTCTCTATCCGCCCCGGCAGGATGCGCATAAGCCTTTGCTTCCCACCCTTCCCCATCAGGAAGAAACGGTTGCAAAGCTTGTCTGGACGCAGGCGCAGGCCCTGTACGGCAATTCCTTGCCTGCCTTCGTGCAGGAGCGTCTGACAACGGAGCTGGAGCTAATCAGCAAACAGAACAGCTGGATTTATTACCTCATCGCCCGGCAGATTGCCGAGGCCGTTCGCAAGCAAAACAAAACAATCTCTGTCCGAGGTGTGTGCAGCTCCTCCTTTGCAGCATGGCTGCTGGGCATTACAAATGTCAATCCCCTGCCGCCCCATTACACCTGTCCTTCCTGCCATCATGTCTGGCTGGCAGAGGCGGACGACGGGTGCATCGGTGCGGATCTTCCGGCACGTGCCTGCCCTGTGTGCGGCACGGACTGCATTGGAGACGGGGCAAATCTCCCTTCCGCATCCTGCTTCGGGCTTCATGGCGAAAAGAGCCCCGACTTTGAACTGAATATTCCCGAAACCTGTCAGTCCCTTGCAGAAGAACAGCTGGAAGCAATGTTTGGTAAGGAGCACGTAATTCGGACAGGAGGGTTTCAATCTCCTGACATGGAAGAAATCAAAGGCTTCGCCCGTCAGTATCTAACGGATCATCATCAAACGCCAAGTGAAGCAACCGTCAATGCCCTTACAGAAAAGCTTTACGGCTCCTTCTGCAGGCAGCAGATCATACCGCATGCCGGCCGCTATGTCATCATTCCTCAGGCATACAGCGCCGATGATTTTACCCCCTTGACCTATTGCCAACGGGAGCAGGGCGAGGCTTGCGCCTGCACCCATTACGATGCCTTCACCCTATATCATGTCCTTTTGAAGTTTACCTGCTGCTATGTCAATAGCCATTCCATGCTGGATCAGCTGCAGGAATTGACAGGCATTGACCCTGCCACGGTGCCGCTGGGAGATCCGCAAGTACTGAGCCTGTTCCGCTCTCCCGACGCATTGGGCACGACAAGCCGCCGCATCCTATGCGAAACAGGGACCTACGGCATTCCGCACTTCGCTGAAGCAAAGGCACGTGAAATCCTGCTTGAGACGCAACCCCAGACCGTCAACGACCTGATCATCACGCTCTGCCTGCTTTGCGGAACCGGCGTATGGTCGGCTGAAGTGAAAGCAATGCTGCACGTCGGCAAGGTGACGCTAAGGGATCTGCCCGCTGCCCGGGAGGACATAATGCACCTCCTGCTGCGCAAAGGTGTTGCGTATGAAACAGCGTATCATATGATGGAAGATCTGGGCAGAAAGGGAAAATTTACGGATGCAATGGCATCTGTCATGCAGCAGCATGGCGTGGATGACTGGTATATTGCCGCCTGCAAGGAAATTCGATACATGTTCCCAAGGGCACATACCTCTGCCCTCGTGTTCAATGCCCTGCGATGCGCCTGGTTCAAGCTCAACGAGCCCGAAGCCTTCTACACAGCAGCACTTGAACCATGGAAGGATTTCCTTCAGGATGAAGACATTGAAATGGATGAAGCTGACCTTCGAGTCGTCATTTTGAGAGAGAGGAACAAGCCCGTTCCTGATCCCTGGAAGATGCAGAAAAGGTTGATGGCCTTGGAACTGCTGCTGGAGAAGAAGGTGCGGCTGGGCGGGTGATGCCTGCTTTCCCGCAACGCTTCCCTGCTCTCAGCGGTTCTTCCTCCCTTAAAACGCCAACTTCCCCTCATCCACCCGATCCTGCTCCGTCACCTTCCGCAGCACACGGCAGGGCACGCCGGCGGCAATGACCCCGGCGGGAATGTCCCGGTTCACCACGCTGCCGGCGCCAATGACCGACCCGGCGCCGATGGTCACGCCACCAAGGATCACTGCACCGGCACCAATCCACACATTCTCCTCCAAGGTAATGGGGGCAGAAGTGCCGATGCCCTGGGCACGCTGTTCCCCCATAAGGGCATGGCCGGAGCAGGCCAGGCACACGTTGGGGGCGATGAACGCCCCTGCCCCGATGTGCACCGGTGAGGTGTCCAGAATGGAGCAGTTATAGTTGATCACCGTAAGCCCGTGGGTGTGAATGTTAAAGCCGTAGTCGCAGTGGAAGTTCGGCTCGATGCCGGTCATGGGGTGGCAGGTGCCCAGAAGCTGCCGGAGAATGTCCCGGCGCTTTTCCTCCTCCTCGGGAGAGGTTTGGTTGTACGCCCAGCAAAGCTTCTTGGCACGGTGGGAAAGCTCCCGGGGAAAGTTGGCATAGCCGCTGACATAAGGTTCGTTTGACTGCATAATGGCAAGTACGTCCATGGTGAATCCCTCACTTCACAAAATTACACCCTTGCATCATACCACAAAAAGGGTTTTTTCGCCTGCATGAAAATCACATGCCGGCGTTTCTTCATTTTTGTGCAAAACAGGCAGGAATCGAACCATTTTAGTCGAATAGAAAAGGCAGAAAACCCTGCATATCATAAAGGAGGCATTCCTTATGGCAAAATTCCGTTTATCCGCATTCGCCGATGAAGCAAGCCCTGTGCTGGATGAGCAGCTTCAGGCATTGAAGGAAGAAGGCATGGATCGCATCGAGCTCCGTGGCGTGGACGGTAAGAATTGCTCCGCCCTGACCCTGGAGGAAGCAGCTGAAGTCAAGAAAAAGCTGGACGCTGCCGGGGTGAAGCTTTCCGCCCTGGGTTCCCCCTTCGGCAAGGCACAGCTGGACGAGCCCTTCGATGCGCATCTGGCATCCTTCAAGCACGGGTTGGAACTGTGCAAGGTGCTGGGCTGCGACCGGATCCGCATGTTCAGCTTCTATCCCCCCAAGGGTGCCAAGCCGGAAGACTGGAAGGAAGAAGTCTTCCGCCGGCTGGACATCATGCTGGATCTTGCTGACAAGGCCGGCGTTTATCTGGTGCATGAAAATGAAAAGGACATCTACGGCGACACCACCCAGCGGTGCGTGGAGCTGATGGAGAAGTATTATCCCCGCATGGGTTTCGTGTTTGACCCTGCCAACTTTGTGCAGTGCGGTATGAACACCGCCGAGGGTTACGAGCAGCTGAAGGGCTATGTGACCTACATGCACATCAAGGACGCTTTCCTGGCAGACGGTGCCGTAGTGGCAGCCGGTCACGGGGACGGCCATGTGGCAGAGATTCTGAAGAAGGTCAATGCGGAGCATGACGGAGAAGTCATCCTGACAGTGGAACCCCACCTGACCGTGTTTGACGGGCTGAAGGATCTGCAGGGCGAGCCTGTGACCCATCATGAAACCTACCCGGACAGCAAGACCGCCTTCCATGCCGCCGTTAAGGCACTGAAGGACATTCTGGCAACCCTGTAAAACGCTTGTGGAGGGAAAACCATGCTTCGACTTGGCATTATCGGCGTGGGCAACATGGGCTCAGGCCATACGAAGAACATTCTGGAGGGCAAGTGCCCGGAGATTCAAATCACCGCCATGGCGGATCGGAAGGAATCCCGCCGGCAGTGGATTCATGAAAATGTGCCGGACGCACAGGTCTTCACCGAGGGCAGCGAGCTGATCGCCAGCGGCGCATGCGATGCTGTGCTGATTGCTGTGCCCCATTATCAGCATCCAACCCTGGCCATCGACGCCTTCAACCATGGTCTCCACGTCATGTGCGAAAAGCCTGCCGGTGTGTACACCCTGCAGGTGCGGGAGATGAACGCAGAGGCGGACAAGCATCCGGAGCTGGTCTTCGGCATGATGTTCAATCAGCGGTCCAACTGCCTGTACCGCAAGATGAAGGAAATGATCGACGGGGGCGAATTGGGCGAGATCAAGCGGATGAACTGGATCGTCACCGACTGGTACCGCACCCAGTTCTACTATGATTCCGGCGCATGGCGTGCCACCTGGGCTGGGGAAGGCGGCGGCGTGCTGCTGAACCAGTGCCCCCATCAGCTGGATCTGCTCCAGTGGCTGTGCGGCCTGCCGGTGCGTGTCCACGCCTTCACCCACGAGGGCAAGTGGCATGACATTGAGGTGGAGGACGATGTGACCGCCTACCTGGAATTTGCCAATGGTGCCACCGGCGTGTTCATCACCACCACGGGCGATGCTCCCGGCACCAACCGGCTGGAGATTACCGGCACCAAGGGGCGGCTGATCTGCGACAACAACGAGCTGGTCTATGACAAGCTGGGCGTGGACGAGCGGGAATGGTGCGTCACCTGCGACAAGGGCTTTGCCAAGCCACCGTGCGAGCGTGTCCCTGTGGAAACCGACGGGAAGAACGAGCAGCACGTGGCTGTGCTCAACGCCTTCGCCGGGAAGATTCTCCACGGCACGCCCCTCATTGCGGACGGTCGCGAAGGCATCCGGGGACTGATGCTGTCCAACGCCATTCACCTTTCCGGCTGGACGGGCGAAACCGTGTCCCTGCCCATTGATGAAGAAAAGTTCCTGAAGCTGCTGAACGAACGCCGTGCCACCTCCCGTGCCAAGGAAGACCGGGATGTGGTGTCCGACACTTCGGACAGCTATGGCAGCAAGGTGACCAAATAAAATTTGTCTTTGGCAGGATGCAAAACCTGCCAAAGCAACATCCATCAGACAACAAATCGCTCCCTCCATGCAAGTCACGGAGGGAGCATTTTTTGCAACAAAAAACTGCCTCGCTTCATCGGCGAGACAGTTAATTTTATTAGGCTTCCTTTGCCAGCTCAACCAGCTTGGCGAAACCGGCGGCGTCGTTCACAGCCAGGTCAGCCAGCATCTTGCGGTTCACTTCAACATTGTGCTTCTTCAAGCCATTGATGAAGGTGGAATAGCTCATGCCATTCAGACGGGCAGCAGCGTTGATACGGGTGATCCACAGACGGCGGAAATCACGCTTACGCAGCTTACGGCCTTCATAGGCATAACGCAGGGAACGGGCAACCTGCTCGGATGCGGCGCGGTACTGCTTGGATTTTGCTCCCCAGTAGCCCTTCGCCAGCTTCATAACCTTACGACGCTTCTTATGAGCGTTAACGGCTCTCTTAATACGTGCCATTGGATGATACCTCCTTGCCAGCCATCGGGCTTATTTGTAGGGCAGCAGCTTATGAATGGTGCGTGCTTCGGCATTGTTGTCCACAACGCCATCGGCCCGCAGGTGGCGGGTCCGCTTGGTGGTCTTGAGGCGCACCTGATGGTTTGCGTTCATCTGCTTATGCTTGACGATACCGCTCTTGGTGAAAGAGAAGCGCTTTGCAGCACCACGGTGGGATTTTTGCTTAGGCATGGTATGGTCCTCCTTTGCTGTTAATTCTTTGCCTCTTCAGGGGCAGCAGCCTGTGCAGCTTCCTTGCGTGCCTTCTTCTCGGCGAAGGAGGCCTTGGCAGCCTTGGGTGCCAGGATCATGATCAGGTGACGGCCGTCCATCAGGGGACGACGCTCCACCGTGCTGACCTCTTGGCAGCGTTCGGCAAAGTCATGCATGACCTGCATGCCGATGTCGGAATGGGTGATCTGGCGGCCACGGAAGCGGATGGAAACCTTCACCTTGTCGCCGTCTTGCAGGAAGCGGGTAGCCATCTTCGCCTTGGTGAGGATGTCATTCTCCTCAATGGTGGCGGACAGCTGGACTTCCTTCAGCGACACGACCCGCTGATTCTTCCGATTCTCACGCTCCCGCCGCGACTGCTCGTAGCGGTACTTGTCATAGTCCAGCAACTTGCAGACGGGAGGCTTTGCGGTGGGTTGAATCTTGGCCAGGTCCAGGCCACGTTCCTCCGCAAGTTCCAGCGCCTTTTGCGTGGGCATGACGCCGAGCTGCTCGCCGTTTTCATCAATCAGGCGAACCTCTCTGTCGCGGATGTCTTCGTTGATCATCAGATCGAGTGCGATAACCATGCACCTCCTCAAAATCGTTCGACCGCTGCGGCATAGAAAAAGCAGCGGGATGCGCACCCGCTGCTCAGCTGACACAATCACTTTTCCCTGAGGGAAAAGAATGCCGCAGACCCGACAGCTTTCGCCGTTCCAGGTGAGAAGCGGGCATGCTTCTACTTCAAACATGGGTATTATACACCGAGGGGATGGGGTTGTCAAGGGGGAAATTAGGCTTTTACCCCCTTCCCCACCCTTGCCAGCCCGAAAAAACTGTGGCATAATAGCGGAAGGAACCGGAAGGAGGCATGAAAATGGCAACTGCCCTGTGGGTACGCACGATCCGCCATCACAAAATCGACAAGCAAACCACTGCGCCCTGCACCCGGGAGAATCCGCAGGAAGCATTGGAGGAGGCCTGCCATCAGCTGGATCTGCCCCGTCCCCTTTGGCTGGAGAAAAATCAGCGGGAGTGGGAAAACTTCGGACAAACCAGATTTCTGAAGGAATCCTTCTTTGAAAGCGTTCCCTTCGATCATTTGGAAATCGAATATATTGACCCGGAAGCGAAAAAGAAGCGCTCCCAGGATCCCAGAAATGCGTAAAGGAGATTATTCATCATGCTGGATCAGAATGTAGCGGCACGGCTTGATGCGATGGAACCTGTATTGGTGGATTTGCTGACCAAGTGGGTACAAATCCCCTCTGTGAAGGATACGCCTGCCCCCGGTGCTCCCTTCGGCAAGGATGTTCGGAAGATGCTGGACGTGGCCATGGAAGACGCCAAGGCCATGGGCTTTGCCGTCCGTGACTTTGACGGCTATGCCTGCGACATCACCCTGGGTGACAAGCCGGAAGCCATTGCGGTGCTGGGGCATCTGGACGTTGTGCCCGCAGGAGACGGCTGGCGTGTGCCGCCCTTCTCCGCCACTCGGGAAGGGGATATCATCCTGGGTCGGGGCACCAATGACGACAAGGGTCCCAGTCTTGCGGCGCTGCTGGCCATGAAGGCCATGAAGGACGCTGAGGTTCCCCTGAAGCGTTCCATCCGCATGGTGCTGGGCTGCGATGAGGAAAGTGACTGGCAGGATATGGCCTATTATACCACCCACACCCAGATGCCGGACGTGGGCTTCTCCCCGGACGCCTCCTTCCCCCTGATCAACACGGAGAAGGGCATGTTCCATGCTGCCATCACCGCACCGGCTGCCAAGACCGGCCTGCAGGTGAAGGAATTGTTCACCGGCGAAAGAATGAACGTGATCCCCGGCGAATCCGTTGCGCTGCTGGAAGGCGGAGAGGATCTTGCCCGTGCCGTGGAAGCCTATGCAGCCAAGACCGGCTTGCCCTACACGGCAGAGGTGACCGCTGATGGGGTGAAGGTCACGGCAGAGGGCATTCCCGGACACGCCGCCTACCCGGAAGGACGGCGGAACGCCATCGGCATGATGCTCCTGCTGCTCAAGGAGTTGGGCGTGGAAGGTGCTTTCCGCACCCTGGCTGATGTGGTGGGCATGGAAACGGACGGCAAGTCCCTGGGCTGCGCCTGTGAGGATGAAATCTCCGGTGCACTGACCTGCAACATGGGCATTCTCCACCTGAAAAAGGGTGTCATCACGGCCACCTTGGACATGCGCTGCCCGGTGAAGGCGGACTTACAGGCCATCGAAGCTGCTGCCAGAGCCCATCTGCCCGGCTTCACCTTTGTGGATGCCGCCACCAAGGCACCCCATCACGTGCCGGCGGATACGGAGCTGGTCTCCAATCTGCTGGCTGCCTATCACGAGGAAACCGGTCTGCCGGCAGAGGCTCAGTCCACCGGCGGCGGCACCTACGCCAAGGTGCTCAAGCAGGGCGTTGCCTTTGGCGCAGCCTTCCCGGATGATGAGGATCTTGCCCATCAGGCCAACGAGTACGCTTCCATCACCAAGCTGATGAAGGCCGCCAAGATTTATGCCAATGCGTTGATGCGGCTGTGCGCCGAGTAAATCGAACCTCCGTCTCCTGCTCCTTTGGGAACAGGAGATTTTTCAAAACCGTCAATCGTTATGATAAGATAAGGAGTA
The DNA here is from genome assembly GCA_963627465.1 of Phocaeicola dorei. Taxonomy (GTDB): domain Bacteria; phylum Bacillota; class Clostridia; order Christensenellales; family Aristaeellaceae; genus CAKUFA01. The sequence goes on along the minus strand of CAVGBO010000001.1, from coordinate 433 downwards.
TGAAGATGGACTGCGAATCTTTTCTGTCTGCCATGGGCTTTATGCCCTCCGATGCCGCCCTTGCCGAAGGCAGGGAAGCCTTCCGCCGTGCCATGGTGCTGGGGCTTGCCGGTCTGCCGGGGGGACTGCCCATGCTGCCCTCCTATCTGCCGCTGAATCATCGCCGTCCCACCGGGGAAGCCCTGGTGCTGGACGCCGGGGGCACCAACCTGCGCACTGCCCATGTCCGCCTGACGGCGGACGGCATGGAAATCCTTGCCCGAAAGGACCGCCCCATGCCCGGCACCAAGGGGCGGCTGAGCCGTGAGGCTTTCTTCCGCTCCCTAGCGGAGGACGCCGCCGCCATGATGACCTCTCCCCTGCCCATCGGCTTTTGCTTTAGCTTTACGGCGGACATCCTGCCGGACGGGGATGCCCGGGTGCTATACCTGGA